>JBBQVO010000007.1:0-39270 GCA_038211505.1 Dehalococcoidia bacterium
ATTTCACCGATTTCACAGATGTACAGCCGCAGATCGACGGCGCGCGGCGTTGACAATCAACGCGCGCGACATCGATTCCCATTGGCCCAGACGTCGACTGGCCGCGTAGCTGCGAATCGTGAGCGAACCGCCGTTCAGCACCAATCCCAATCTGTGAAATCTGTGAAATCTGTGGCTCCTCTCTCTTCTATTCCAATCTCACCATCCGTGAAATCCGCGCAATCCGTGGTTTCCCTTTCGTACAGACGAGAAGTCCGACATGCGTGAGGCGAACTGGGACGAAGTCTTCCAGCGGCGGCGCGACGAGACGCCGATCGTCGATCAGCGCCTGAGCGCCGTCTTCCCGTGGGAAGACTGGCTGACATTCGCCATCGCCACGCTCGTGTTCATGAGCGTCGTCGCATCGATCGACAGCGCGCGCTGGGTGAACGACATGCCGTCGCTCTACCCGATCGGCTTCTCGGCGCTCATCGTCGGTTACGCGATGTCGCGCGTGCGGCGCCACGAGTTCGTGCTGCATCCGATCGCGCTGATCATCGGCGCCGCGCTCGTCTACTTGCAACTGATCGCGATCGTGCCGGGACACACGCCGTACGTCCGCACTGAATATCTCGTCAATCACATGCACGACTGGTGGACCGCCGTCATCCACTACGGCATCAGTGACGACACGCTGCCGTTCATTGTGCTGATGCTGGTGCTCGTCTGGGCCGGCGCATATATCTCGTCGTGGGCGATCTTCCGCTGGCGCAACGCCTACCTCGGCCTGCTGCCTGGTGGCATCGCGCTGATGTGGAATCTCAGCTTCATCCCGGGCAGCGAGTTCAGCTTTTCGTTTCTGTTCTTCATCTTCGGGGCCGTGCTGCTCGTCATGCGGCTGCACGTCGCGAAGAAGGAGCAGGCGTGGGACGATCGCGGCATCTGCTATCCGGAGTTCATCAGCCTCTCGGTGCTCAATGCGACGTTCTGGGTGACGATCGCGCTCTTCGCGTTCGTCTGGTTCGTGCCGCTCGCCGATCGATCGAGCACGGCCAACCAGCGCTGGCAAGACTTCACGTCGCCGATCACGCGCCACTTCACACCGTTCGGTCGCGTCTTCGTCTCCGTGAACGCGAAGAAGGCGATCAACATCCACAACCTCAAGGACGCCCTCGCGCTGCAGGGCAAGATCAATCTCACCGACAAGCAAGCCGTCACCATCAACGTCAAGATCACGCCGGAGGTCGCCGCGTACCTGCGCGAGCAGTCGTACGACGAGTACACCAACAACGGCTGGAAGGTGAACATCAAAGGCGATCTTCCGCTCGCGCCGGGCGACCGAACCCTGGTGAACGAGGGGAGCGCGAACACCGGCAACCTGGACGCGGGAAGCGCACAGGCGGGCGACACCGCGATCCCCCCGCCGCGGCAGGAGGTGACGGTCAATGTCACCGTCGAGGGCGGTAACAACGAGCATCTCTTCAGCGTCGGTCAGCCGTTGCAGTCCGATGCGGCGGCGCAGGCGCGCGTCGGCGGCGATCTGCCCGATGTCACAAGCCTGACGCCAGCCGATCATCTCAGCAACGGCGACAGCTACAGCGTCACGGGCAGCGTCAACGTCGCGTCGATCGACCAGCTAAAATTCGCCGGCGACGCCTACCCATCGTGGGTCACCGATCGCTATCTCGCACTGCCCGACTCACTTCCGGCGCGCGTGCAACTCAAGGCGCAGGAGGTGGCGCGCAGCGCCGCGACGCCGTACGAGAAGGCCGCCGCGATCGAGAAGTATCTGCGCACGTTCCCGAACGACTACAACGTGCCGAAGACGCCGAGCGGCCGCGATAGCGTCGACTACTTCCTCTTCGACGCGCAGCGCGGCTACTTCGACTATCACGCGTCCGCCATGGCCGTCATGCTGCGATCGATCGGCATCCCGGCCCGCGTCGCAACAGGCTACGTCATCGATCCGCTGCAGCGCGACGGCGACAGCGATCTCTATCATCTGACGCAGCGCAACGCCTTCGCCTGGCCCGAGGTCTACTTTCCGGCGATCGGCTGGGTCGAGTTCAGCCCGACGCCGGTGCAGCCGCTAATCAACCGCCCCGGCAGCGTGATCGCGCCTGCGACGGGCCGCAACAGCGACCGCAACCTCAACCCCGACGAGCCGCCGATCGATCTCGGCATCTCTCCCGCCGGCCCTCCGAACCCGGCGGCCACCGCAGCGAACAACAGCTCCAGCGACGGCTGGAGCATCTGGCCGGCGCTGATCGTCCTGGGCGTGATCGCGCTGATCGGCGCGACGCTCGCCGGCGCTGGCAAGTTCGCGTGGGAGTACGGCCTTGGCGGCCTCAATCGATCGTCGCAATTGTGGGAGAAAACGCTGCGATTGTCCGCCATCGGCAAACATGGCGCGCGATCGCACGAAACGCCCCGCGAATTCGCCGCGCGCTTGCGACGCGATGTGCCAGGCGCCGACGCCGCCGGCTATCTCGCCGCGTCGTACGAACGCAACCGCTTCGGCCAGAAACAACTATCCGACGACGACGCCGAAAAGCTTGAGTCGGCATGGTCGTCGCTGCGAGGCGCGCTCCTGCGCCGCGCGCTACGCCTCCGCCCTCGGCGCCAGCTATGAGTGCGGTAGTGTTCGCGCGGAGGCGACACGATGAAGGACGCTATTCTTCCCGCCCGATTCACTGCCGAGTCACTGGCTGCGGACTTCCACAGGATGCGGGAGAATCGACGACGACTTGACGAGCGGTGGCACGAACTCATCACCGGTCATGAGGGAGAGTGGGTTGCGCTCTTCGACGACAGTGTCGTGTTCGCGTCCGATTCGCCGGCGTGCGGCGTATTGCCGAAGAGAACGGCGTCGATCCAGAGTTGTGCGCCATCGGTCATCTGCGATACGTCGACGGCCTCGTCCTTCTTTAGGTGCTCAGCGGATACTTCGGTCCGAGCGCGATTCGACGAAGCGGGCCGCATTCGATTCCATCACCGTTCCTCGAAGCCCTCGTTTGGATTCCCGCGATCGATGTCTCGCCGCGGGTTCAGTTTCTCGTCGATACCGGAGCCGACGTCACGGTGCTGAACCCGTTCGACAGCGTAAGGATCCTGACGACTGACGAACAGTGGCGATTTGTCTAGGCAGCGTCGTCGATTCGGATCAAGGGAGCTGGCGCGGATCTGCCGTACTTCCAGGTTCCTTGCGTGCTCGGGCTGGTCCACGACGACGGTGAATATCAACCCATCAACGTCACATTGTCTGTAGGCCGGGCACACCCTGCCATCAACGATTTTGAATCACTCCTCGGCCGCGACGTGCTCCGTCGATTTACGACGACGTTCGCCGGCGTCGACGCGCTTACACTCGATCGACGATAAGCCTCGAAGGCGGCCCGCATCGGCCGCCTTCGATCTTTTTCGACACATCCCGCAACATTGCGTTTCGATCAGCCGCCGCCGGAGACGCCCTCTAGCTCCTTCATGCCGGCGTCGGCGCGTAGCGCCGGTGCCTTGTCCGTGCGCTCCCACGGGGCGTCGATGTCGTCGCGGCCAAAGTGGCCGTAGGCCGCCGTCGCCTTGTAGATCGGCCGCCGCAGATCGAGGTCACGGATGATCGCCGCCGGCCGCAGGTCGAAGTGCTCGTTGACGAGGGCCAGGATGCGATCGCTCGGAATGCGCTCCGTGCCGAATGTCTCGATCGAGATCGATGTCGGCCGCGCGACGCCGATCGCGTACGAGAGCTGCAGCTCGCAGCGCGCCGCAAGTCCGGCGGCGACGATGTTCTTGGCGACGTAGCGCGCGGCGTACGCGGCCGAGCGATCAACTTTTGTCGGATCCTTACCGCTGAAGGCGCCGCCGCCGTGCCGCGCGATGCCGCCGTACGTGTCGACGATGATCTTGCGACCGGTCAGCCCGGCATCGCCCATCGGCCCGCCGATGACGAAGCGCCCGGTCGGGTTGATGTACGCCCGCGGCTTCTCGCGCACGAGCTCCGCCGGCAGCACGGGCTTGATTACCTGCTCTAACACGTCGTTCTGGAGCGCCTCGCGTGAGATGTCGGGATCGTGCTGCGTCGAGATAACGACGGTGTCGATGCGCTTCGGCTTGCCGCGCTCGTACTCGACCGTCACCTGCGACTTTCCATCGGGGCGCAGATACGGCAGCGCGCCGCTCTTGCGGACGATCGCCAGCTGCCTGCAAAGCCGGTGCGCCAGCGCGATCGTCAGCGGCATGAACTCCGGAGTTTCGTCGCACGCGAATCCGACCATCATGCCCTGATCGCCGGCGCCCGTATCGAGATCGTCGCCGAGCCCGGCGCCTTCTTTTGTCTCGAGTGAGTGGTCGACCCCCATCGCGATATCGCCGGACTGCTCCTTGATCGAGACGATGACGCCGCATGTCTCCCAGTCGAAGCCGTAGTGCTGGTTGTCGTAGCCGATCGCGCGCACGGTATCGCGCACGACGGACGGAATATCGACGTACGTCGTCGTCGTGATCTCGCCGATGACGACGACGAGACCCGTCGTGCACGCCGTCTCGCAGGCGACGCGCCCCATCGGGTCATCCTTGAGGATGCTGTCGAGCACCGCGTCGCTGATCTGATCGCACATCTTGTCCGGGTGACCTTCCGTCACGGACTCTGATGTCAGGCTGAGCGACTCAGCGCTCATGAATGTTGTCGTCATTGTTCGTCTCCCGCTCGGCGCGTCCCGTTTCCCGCTTCCATCTACGTCCCTGACTCCCACGACGAGAGATACTTCTCCTGCTCCGCCGTCAGCGTGTCGATGTTCATGCCCATCGCCTGCAGCTTGAGCCGCGCGATCTCGGCGTCGATCTCGTGCGGCACGGGGTAGACGGCGACGTCGAGTTTGCCTTCGTTGTTGACGAGGTGCTCCGCGCTGAGCGCCTGGTTCGCGAAGCTCATGTCCATCACGCTCGCGGGATGTCCCTCGGCCGCGGCGAGATTGATCAGCCGTCCCTCGCCGAGCACGAAGAGCTTGCGGCCGTCGCCGAGCTTGAACTCCTCGACGAAGGGGCGCACTTCGCGCCGCGCCTCCGCCATCGACTCCAGCGCCTTCAGGTTGATCTCGTCGTTGAAGTGGCCGGAGTTCGCCATGATCGCGCCGTCCTTCATGGCGTCCATGTGGTGGCGATCGATGACGTTCATGTCGCCGGTCAGCGTGATGAAGATGTCGCCGATCTTCGCCGCGTCCGCCATCGGCATGACGCGGAAGCCGTCCATCACAGCCTCCAGCGCCGGCAGCGGATCGACTTCCGTCACGACGACCTGCGCGCCCATGCCGCGCGCGCGGCTGGCGACGCCCCGGCCGCACCAACCGTAGCCGGCGATGATCACGGTCTTCCCCGCCCAGAGGATGTTCGTGGCGCGCGTGATGCCGTCCATCGTGCTCTGGCCGGTGCCGTAGCGGTTGTCGAACATGTGCTTCGTGTTCGCTTCGTTGACGGCGATAATCGGGTACTTCAGTCGCCCCTCGCCCGCGAGCGCGCGCAGGCGAATGACGCCCGTTGTCGTCTCCTCGGTGCCCCCGATCAGCCCGGCGAGCAGATCCGTGCGATCTTTGTGCAGACGCGCGACGAGATCGGCGCCGTCGTCCATCGTCGCCTGCGGTTTCGTGTCGAGCACGGCGTCGATGTGCCCGTAGTACGTCTCGTTGTCCTCGCCCTTGATCGCGAACGTCGAGATGCCGTATTCGCCGACGAGCGCCGCCGCGACGTCGTCCTGCGTGCTCAAGGGATTCGATGCGCAGAGCGCGATCGCGGCGCCGCCGTCACGCAATGCGATCATCAGGTTCGCGGTCTCCGTCGTCACGTGCAGGCACGCCGCGACGCGCAGACCACGCAGCGGCTTCTCGCGCGCGAAGCGCTCACGGATCTGCGCCGTCACCGGCATCTCGCGCGCTGCCCATTCGATGCGCCGCACGCCTTCTTCGACGAGGCGCATATCGCGTACGTCGTGTTTCGTCGTCTCGGTCGTCAATTTGTGTCCTTCCTCATGCGCGCCTCGCGGCGCAATCGTAATCGCTGCACTATCGCTCGCTTCTGCTCTATGAAATGGATGGGCCGCTGCGGTCTTAGTCACCGCTGATCCGCACTACTTGCGCGCCGGCGCCGCGGCCGCGGTACTTCGCCAGCAGACGGCGAGCCGCCGTGACGGCGCCCATCGCGTCTCGTCGCGTCGCCGCGCCCTCGATCAGCCGCGCCACCTCGACGAAGCCGAGACGTTCATATGCCCGCACGGCCGGCGCGTTTGTCGGATCCACGCTCAACACGACGTCGCGGCAAAACCGCAACAGCTGCGCGGTGACAGCAGCCGTCACCGCTTGCGCGAGATGCTGGCCGCGAAATCGCGGATGCGTGTAGACGTTGCCGACGACGGCGATCGCGCTGGCGTGCGAGATCACATGCGTGCCGGCGACGGCGACGAGTGCGTCCTCGCGTTCGGCACCGAAGTACACTGCCTCATCGATCTGCCGCGATGAATAAAACGACGGCACACCGTCCGTACGGTACAGCTGGTTGATCGTGCGAGCATCCGAGCCGGTGAGACGCCGCACGTCGACTTCGGCGGCGGCGCGGAATGTCGCCTCCGATACCTGCATGCGGATCATGGTCTGCCGCTGCTCGAGTTCGAAGTGGCGCAGCACTGTGTCGAGTTGGTGCGGCTCGCACGTCAGAAACGTATGACGCGCGCCGGGATGTAGCCGCAGCAGCGCGTCGAGAGCGCCCGCCTCGCCCATCGCGAACGTGGCGTGGCCGAGACCGCCGCGGGAGTGCAGCGCCAGCGCCTGATTCGCCGCGCTGCTGGACAGCCACCACTCCGTCTGCCGGAACAGCGCCGGCTCCAGCTGCCCGAGCGCATACGCCGCGTACGGCCGACGGCCTTCCAGGATGCGGCGGATCTGCTCGCGCTCACGCAGCGGCGTGATCGCGTACTCCGTCGCACCATCGAACGCGGACTTCCGCTCGACGACGGTCATCGTCCCACCTCCGCCGCCCCGCGAGCCGCCCGCGCCCGATCAAGGATCGGAGCGAGATCGCGCTTCGTGTCTTCGGGCCACAGTTCCGGTGGCGTGATGATCGCGCGCGCCAGCGCGCCCGCGCAGGCGCATGTGCGCTGCGGCAATGCGCGCGCAACATCGGCAACGATCCGCCGCGCCCTCGCGACATTGCTGAGCAGATTCGCGACGACGAGATCGACCGTGACTGACTCGTGTTCGTCGTGCCAGGTGTCGTAGTCGGTCACGCAGGCGAGCGTTGCGTAGCAGATGCCCGCTTCCCGTGCGAGCTTCGCCTCCGGCAGCGCCGTCATGCCGATGATCTGCGCGCCCCACGATCGATACAGCTCCGACTCCGCGCGCGTCGAAAACGCCGGACCTTCGATGACGATCATCGTGCCGCCGCGATGCGCTTCCACATCAGCCTCGCTCGCCGCATCGAAAATTGCATCAGAGAGCAGCGGACAGAACGGCTGTGCAAGCGCGACGTGCGCGACGATGCCGCGCCCGAAGAACGTCGACGGCCGGTCGCCGCGCGTCCGGTCGATCACCTGATCGGGCACGACCATATCGAGCGGCGCCATCTGCTCGTGCAAGCTGCCGACCGCGCTGACGGATACGACGTACTCGACGCCAAGAGACGCCAGCGCCCAGATGTTCGCCCGCTGCGGCAGCTCGCCCGGCAGCAGCCGGTGCCCGACGCCGTGCCGCGGCAGAAACGCCATCTCGACGCCGTCGAGCGCGCCCAGGACGATGCTGTCTGACGTCGTACCAAACGGCGTCTTGATATCGACCCGGCGGACGTCGCTCAGGCCTTCGATCTCGTAGAAGCCGCTGCCGCCGATCACCGTGAGCGTCGCCCGATCGCTCATCGCGCCACCACCGTCTCGCGTTCGATCGACGCGATCGCATTGCCGTACGGCGCTCGCAATATGCCGCGCTCGGTGACGATCGCCGTCACAAGCGACGCCGGCGTGACATCAAACGCAGGATTGCGCGCGTGCGCTCCCGTCGGCGCGGACGCGATACCTGCGAACGACGTGACTTCGCTCGCGTTTCGCTCTTCGATGTCGATCGCGTCGCCGGCAGCCGTCGCGCGATCGATCGTGCTCGCCGGCGCGACGACGTAAAACGGCACTCCGTGCGCCTGCGCCGCGAGCGCGAGGCCGTAGGTTCCGACCTTGTTCGCCACGTCACCGTTCGCGGCGATGCGGTCGGCGCCGACGATGACCGCCTGTACCTGACGGCGCGCGATCAAGCCCGCGGCCGCCGCATCGACGATCACTTCGTACGGAATGCCTTCCCGTTCGAGTTCCCACGCCGTCAGCCGCGCGCCCTGCAACAGCGGCCGCGTCTCATCGACGATCACGCGAATGTTCCTGTCCTGCCAGTGCGCCGTCTTGATCACGCCGAGCGCGCTGCCGATCCCGCCCGTGGCGAGCGAGCCAGCGTTGCAGTGCGTCAGCACCGTCGAGTGCGGCTGGATCAGTGCGGCGCCGAGTTCGCCCATGCGCAGATCCGCCGCGCGCTGCTCGTCGTGGATTCGCAACGCTTCCGCTTCAGCGTCCGATGCCGCGAGCACGCGATCGAGCGCCCAACGCAGGTTGACCGCCGTCGGTCGCGTCGCCGCGAGTCCAGCGGCAGCCTTCGCCATGTCATCTCCGGCTCGCAACGCAAGCGCCAGCGCGTACGCTGCGGCGATTCCGATCAGCGGCGCGCCACGTACCGCCAGCCGCGCGATCGCATCCGCGACATCGCGCCAGTCGCGCGTCTCGATGTACGCGACCTCAGCTGGAAGCCGCGTTTGGTCGAGGATGCGCACGACGCCGTCGCGCCACTCCATCGGTTGTATCTGAGATGCCGAAGTGTCTGACAAACGAAAAGCTTCTCCGGAGATTGGGGTGGAGAAGCCTGTGTTCTCTCTCATCTTTCTCGCATGCGCGAGTCGGATTTGGCACCCGCGAACGGGTTGCCGGGCTTCGTAGGGCCGATCCCTCCACCACTCTCGATAAGAGTCCGTATTCAGTTGTGCCCCGATTGTAGATTTCCCGCCCGCACACGTCAAGCCATCGCCCGTATCCGACGAACGCGCGTCTGCAATGCCTCCGACACTTGTGCGATTGTGCGCGCGGCGATTGCTAAACAGCGGCCTGCCTAACCTGCATTGCGATTCGGGGGCGAGGGCATCAGGCACTCGTCAGTGACTCCCGGGAGTCACGGTGCAGCGTCCCGACCCATTGCCGCCAGTCATGCGGACGCTGCCTCTCCCGGTTCGGGCCGACGACCTCGGTCGGGAGCCTACGGCTCCGGGTGTCGAGAACTGTGGCGGTGCTCGCACCCGGGCCGTTGTTCATTTGCGTTCGCCGTTGTCAGTTTCGAAGGCGCAGTTCAGGGATTGGAGACGCAATGAAACCGGTTGAAGCAGACGCGGCGAAGCAGGACAAATCACGCGGAACAATCATCCACGCGCTCGAACGCGACGTGCTATTGGCGGTCGGCGCGATCTTCGCCGTGGCGGTCGTGATGGTGATCGCTAACGGCCGCGAGCCGTACGGTTCGTTGCCCGAGCCCCAGTAATCAGCCCGGCAACCGCCCGATCATCAGGCTGAACGATCGCTCGAACGACACTTCGCGATCGAGCCCGCCGAACAGTTTCTCGATCATCGGCGTGACACGCGCGATGATCTCCGGCAGCAGATCGTCAGGGATGCGCCACGACGACGAGAAGTCTTTGCGCGCGAGACGCTCGAGCATGCGGCGTGCGGTCGCCGTTGACGTCCACGTCGCAGCGCGCACATCCTCGACTGATCCGCCACCGGCCGTGACGGCGGCTGCGCACAAGTCCCCGCCGCGATCGCGGCGGTTCCATGCATCGGTTCCGAGGCCCGTGATCTCCGTGATCGTCGCCTCAATCAGAGCGTCGGCTTCGCCGCGGACGCCGCCGGCGCGCCTGTCCTGGCCGTGCAGGATGACGCCCCCGGGCCGCACGAGCGGCAGCACGGCGCGAACGGTGGCCTCCGCATCCGGCACGAGATGCAGGATGTGCACGAAGAGCGCGCCATCGAACGATGCCGGACGCAGCGGCGGCTGCGACGCCTCCGCTAGCATGACATTGATGTCGCGCCGCTTCTCACGCAGCAGCCCCAGCATCTTCGGTGAGATATCGATGCCGGTGACGCCAACGCCAGCTTCCGCCAGCGGCACGGCGATACGCCCGGTGCCAATGCCGACTTCCAGCAACTCCGGCGTCGCCGACACGGAATGCAGAGCCGCGGCGATGCGATCGGCGATCGTACGCGTGACGTCCGACGGCATCGCGCGCGTCGTATCGTAGAGATGCGCGACGCGGTCGAACGACTTGAGTTCCGGGTTGCTCATACGATTATCCTGAGGGTTAGCTTGTGGCCGGTGAACGCGTAAAGATCGTGGCGTCGCGGCCAATCCGACGCGGGCGGCCACATCGGGCCGCCCCTACCTAGCATTGTCGCCGCCGAGTCATTGCGCGCTCGGCTATTGCGCGCCCGTTATTGGAACAGCTCGCCGACGGACTGCCCTGTGTGGATGCGCGTGATCGCATCGCCCAGCATGGGCGCCACGGTCAGCACGGTGATCTTCGGGTTCTGCTTTCCGGGCGGCAGCGGGATCGTGTCGGTAACGACAAGCTCTTCGATTAAATCGCCGCCACAGATCTTCTCGACCGCGCGATCCGACAGGATCGGGTGCACGCACGCCGCCGTCACGCTCTTGGCGCCGTTCTCGCGCGCGATCTGCGCCGCCGCCAGGATCGTGCCGCCCGTCAGGATCTCGTCATCCGGAATGATCACGTGCCGGCCTCTTACATCGCCGATCAGCGTCATCGACGAGATCCGTTCCTCGTTGCCGGTGCGCTCTTTGTCGACGACGGCCAGCGGCGTATCGAGCTGCCGCGCGATATCCCGCGCCCGCTTCGCCCCGCCGACATCCGTCGCGAGCACCGTGACTTCCGAGAGATCGCGCTCCTTGAAGTAGCGGCTGAGGATGTACAGCGCCGTCAGCTCATCCACCGGAATGTTGAAGAACCCTTGGATCTGTCCTGCATGCAGGTCGACCGTCAGCAACCGATCGGCGCCCGCCGTCTCGATCAGGTTGGCGATCAGCCGCGCCGTGATCGGCACGCGCGGCTGGTTCTTCTTATCGCTGCGACCGTATCCGTAATACGACAGTACCGGCGTGATGCGACCGGCCGACGCGCGCTTGAACGCGTCGATCATGATCAACAACTCCATCACGCTGCGACTCACGGGCGACGAGAGCGGCTGCACGATGAAGACGTCTTTGGAGCGCACGTTCTCGAGGATGCGGACGAAGATGTTCTCGTTCGAGAACTCGAAGACGTCGCAGGCGCCGAGCGGCATTTCCAGCGAGCCGCAGATCGCCGTCGCCAGCGCGGGGTGCGCGTTGCCCGTGAAGATACAGAGATCCTGGTATGCCGACCGATCCATCTCCGAAACTCCCGTCTACGCACGTGCTGGCGGGGAACTATAGCAGGCGTTGGTGGCGGCTATAGGTTCCCGGGCAATCTGCTAGCGGCCAGTGACTTTGTCAGTGGGTAAGCGGCACAGGTCCTCGCGCACGCTCATGCGTAAACGGGCGGGGGCATGACGGCCACCATATCGATACGAACGCGAGTTGAAGACGCCGGCGCCGCGGCCGTTGACACCGCGACACGCCTGAGCAATGCTCGTACACGCACGGAGGTGATGGATGGCGCAGGACATCGGCGGCGGCAAGCATCGTCGCGCGGACGTGAACGGCCACGAGATCGCGTATCTCGAGTGGGGCGACGCGTCGCGGCCGGCCATGGTATTGCTGCACGGGCTGACGGGCCACGCCCACACGTGGGATCACATGGCGCCGCGCCTCGCCGAACGCTACCACGTGTTCGCGCCCGACCAACGCGGCCACGGCGACAGCGCCCACGTCGCCACGTACGCGACATCCGACTTCGTCGACGATCTGCGCGAACTCGTGTCGAAATGGCGTCTCGATCGATTCGTGCTCATGGGACTCTCGATGGGCGGCCATAACGCGCTCGCATACGCCGCCGCATTCCCGGAGCAACTCGCCAGACTGATCGTGATCGACATCCCGCCGCGGATGGATCGCACCCGCGCGCCGAACTGGGAGATCATCTCCAAGCTCGCCGACACGGGGCATCGCCGCATCGACACCCTCGATGACGCGATGCGGGAGGCGAGAGCCGGCAACGCCATCGCGCCCGACCGCAACCTGCGCTATCGCACCGAATGGAACCTGCGCGAGCGCGCCGGCGGCGGCATGGAGTGGAAGTACGATCCGAAGACGCCCGCGCTTTGGGAGCCGGAAGACCTCTGGCCGCGCATGCCGCGGATCACGCCGCCGACGCTGCTCGTCCGCGGCGGCAAGACGCTCGTGCTGCCACGCGACGTCGCCGACAAGATGATCGATGCGCTCCCGAACGCCGAGCTGGTCGAGGTGCCTGAGTCGGGACATTCAGTGCCGACGGATCGGCCGGAAGAGCTGACGGAGATCGTGTTGCGGTGGTTGCCGCCGGAGCCGCGGCCGTAACGCGAAGTCGCGCCCTGGTCAGCGCTTCGGCTGCCACGAGATGATCGCCGAACGCGCGGATCCGACGCGCGGCCCGAGTCGGCCGTCCGGCCATGCGATCAGGCGCTCGCCGAGCAGCTCACGCAGACGCGCGATCGACTTCGTGTCGCTTTCGTTGATGCAGAGGCTGTTGCGGAGCTGCACCACCGCCTCGTCGAGATCGGCGAACGTCCACGTGAAGACGTGATCGGTCGCCTCGATGTCGGCCGCGATGCCGATATCGTAGAGCAGGTTCACGATATCGATCGCCGATGGCTGGCCCTGCAGCGCGACGCCGCCGTAGAACTCACCCCACAGTCCGAGATCCGTCGGCAGCGGATCGACGCGCATATACAGGAAGACGCGCTGCGTCGCGTGCGCTTCGAGTGCCCGGACGAACGGCACGACATCGACGATCGGATACAGGACGTGCGAGCAGATGACGACGTCGGCCGGCGGCACGTCAGCGGCCAGCCACTCGCTGTGTACGATCTCGACGTTCGTAAGCCGCTCGACCTCGACGTCTTCACGCAATAGACCGAGCATCGCCTCGGACGGATCGACGGCGGTGATCGTGCGGACATGCGGCGCCAGCGCGAGCGTGTGCCGTCCGGTGCCGGCGCCGATGTCGATCACGGTGCTATCGCGTGTAACGGAGGACTTCACTCGCAGGAAGAACGGATCCTCGTCTGTGTGCTGGTGCAGCGCGGCGCGGTACTGCTTGGCGCGATGGCCCCAGTAGTCGTTCCGCACGATGCCGGCGGCAGCGTATGCCGTCTCCATCTGGATGCGGCGGCGATCGACCATGTCGTGCCAGCGCTGGACGTGATCGATGGCTGTGATCTCCGGAGGCGTCGTCTCAGGCGACATCCGCATCCTCGATCGCGTCGGTGACATCGAACTGCATCTTGCCCATGCCGGTGACGATGAACCCCATACCGATCTTGTGCTTGCCGGGCGCGAGACTGCGCCCGTCGACCGCGATAGTTACGACTTTCTGCATGCCGAGCGTCATCGGCTTCTCGGCCGAGACCTCGCTGAAGCGCAGGCCGCTGCCGTCGATCGAGAACGTCGTCGCGTCGAGCGCGATCTCCTCGCCGTCGATCGTCAGTGGCAGCACCTGCTCCGCGTAGCCCGATCCCAGCGAGTTCTTCAGATCGAATGCGAAGCCCCCGCCGTCGTTGCGGAGGCTACCCTTCACGTACAGACGGCGAAGCAAGAACGCCGGCACCTGCATTACTTGAACCCCTTCATCATGCGATAGATCTGCTGCTCGACGGCGACGATCTCGGCCGGCAGTTCGATAGCTCGCCCCACCTGGGACGCCAGCACGTGAATCTTCGCCACGCGCTCGACGAGATCAACGACGGCCACCGCCTCATCGAGATCAACGCCGACGCCGATGGCGCCGTGATGGCGCAGCAGCACCGCCGCGCGCTGTCCGAGCGCAGCGACGGCGTTCGCGGCGAGCTCGTCGCTGGCCGACGCGCCGTATTCGGCGACGTCGACGGCCCCGCCGAGCGTCACGACCTGCTCGTCGAGGATACACGGGATCGGCGTGCCCGCCACCGCGAACGCGCTCGCATACACCGAATGCGTGTGGATGACCGCGCCGACATCCACACGCGCGGCGTAGATCGCCATGTGCGCAAGCGACTCGCTCGACGGGATCCCCTCGCCGACGACCGGATCGATCTCGGCGTCGACGACGAGCACGTCGTCGATCGTGAAGCGCGCGTACGGCACACGACTCGCCGTGACGGCGAACAAATAGCCCTCGTCGGTGGCGATGCGACGGCTGACGTTGCCGCTCGAACCGGAGACCAGACCGGCAGCGACGATCGCGCGCACGGCGCCGAGCACCTGCTGTCGCTCTTCGGCATAGTCACCCATGCATCATGCCTCCGCCGCCAGTCGTTGCATCTCGTCCGCCATCACACACCAGCGCGAATAATGATCCTCGTACGTCGCTGACACGCTCGCTCGCGGGCGCACGATGCGCGCATCGCTGCCCATGACGCGCACCGCGTCGTGCAGCGTCGGCTGCAATCCGACGGCGACCGACGCCAGCATCGCCGCGCCGACCGCGGACGTCTCCGCTTCGCGCGCGACCGACACCGGCCGATCGATCACGTCGGCGACGATCTGCGTGAACGTGGCGCTCTGCGACATGCCGCCCCCGAGCGAGAGGCGCGCAATCGTCATGCCGGATACCGCTTCGAGCTGTTCGAGATTCGCGCGGATCGCGTACGCCGTCGACTCGAGAACTGAGCGCATCAAAGTGCCGCGGTCCGGCGACGACATGACGAGCGGGAGCGGCAGTGTGATCGCGCCGACGCCGGCGTTCATCTCCGCCGCATGCATCGAACGCGGGCCAAGCACGCTCATGGTATCGTCGCATCCTGCCGGCGCGGCGGCGGCGAGCGCCTCCGCCTCGTCGTGGCCGATGCTCATCATCGAACAAAGCCACTCCCACGCACGGCCCGTCTCGCCGGCGTTCGATTCCAGGATCCACCGATCAGCCGCCAGGACGTGCACGCTGGCCCACGTCCTCCGCTCGCAATCGAAGATCGGCTGCGTCGTGACGAGCTGCAGAGGCGCGCTCCATCCGGCAGGGACAGCGCACTCGCCCGCGTCGATCGCGCCGCAGCCGACGAGCGCGCACTGCGTATCAGCGCCAGCCAGAACCACCGGCACACCGACGAACGCGCCTGCGCCCACGCGACCAGCGATCGCGCCATCGTCAATGATCGGAGGCAGAAGCGCCGGCTCGAAGTCAAGCATGCGCAGCAGATCGTCCGGCGGCGTCCCGGTGCGGATGTCCAGAAGACCGTTCTCGGCCGCCAGCGTGCGGCTCATCCGGAGCTCGCCGGTCAGAAGCGCTCCGAGCCAGTCGACCAGCGACAGGACATAACGTATGCGCCCGGCGACCAGCGGCCGATGCTCGCGCAGCCAGGCGAGCTTCGCCGGAGCCTGCATCAGCGAGGGCAGGTGGCCAGTGCGCGCGTACACCTCGCCCGCGTGTGCGGCGTCGATGGCGATGCCTTCGGCCGATGAGCGGGCGTCGATGTTCGGCGACGCAAAGATCGCGACGCGGTCTTCGTCGAGAAAGACGATCGCTTCGCGTTGCCCCGTGCAGGCGATCGCTGCGATATCGGTTCGCTGTTCCGCCGCGCGATCGAGGAGCGCTCGCAGCGCCCGCTCGACATCACCGGCAATGAACTCGCGGCCGAAGGGCGCCGCGTCGTCGGGCGTCTGCATCTGCCACGGCGCGACGGCCACGGTCGCGCAAACACCGTCGGGCGCGACGATGACAGCACGGATCGCGCTCGTTCCGGCGTCCATGACGAGGATGCGGTCAGCGGGCACGCGCGGCTCGATACTCGGGGTTGACGACGTACTGCAGCGGTGTGCCGTCGAGCAGCGCCTCGATCTCGGATGCCATCATTGACGAGTGGCGCTCGATCGTCTCCGCCGTTGCGCCGCCGATATGCGGCGTCAGGATGAGATTCGGCGCCGACATCAGCGGGCTCGACGCCGGCAGCGGCTGCCCCTCGTACACGTCAAGCGCCGCGCCCGCGATCCGCCCTGCGGACAGCGCGTCGACGAGCGCTATCGGATCGACGACGCCGCCGCCGCTGGTGTTGATCAGGTACGCATCGCGCCGCATCTTCGAAAAGAACGTGGCATCGACGAGGTGCGTCGTCGCGTCGCTGTCCGGCACATGCAACGACACGAAGTCACAGGTCGCGGCGATGACGTCGAGGCTCGCCGCCGTGACGCCAAGCGTTTGCATCTCGGCGTCGGTGACAAACGGATCGAACGCCAACACGCGCCCGCCGAGCGCATGGCCAATGCGCGCGACGGCGCGGCCGATCTGCCCGAAGCCGACGACTCCGATCGCGGAGCCGGCGATCTCGCGGCCACGAAAGTAGCGATAGCCGAGCGACGGATCCGTCCATCCGGCGCCACTGACCATCGTGTGCGCCGCCGGGATGCGCCGCGCGAGCGAGAGCATCAGCCCGAGCGTCAGTTCGGCGACGGCGGCAGTGTTGCGGCCGGGGGCGTGTGTGACGGCGACGCCGTGCGCCGTCGCGCTCTCGATGTCGACGTGGTTGAGGGCGTTGCGGCAGACGCCGACAAGCTGCAGCCCCGGCGCCGCGTCGAAAACTTCGTCGAATACGAAGTCAGCTTCGACGATGAGGATGCCGATGTTCTCAGCGGTGAGGCGCATGCCGAGTTCGTCGGGATCCTGGATCATGTTCGTATCGAGCCAGCTCTCGTACGCGACGTCGATGCGACGGCGGAGCTGGTCGAGGACGCGACCTGAAAATGGGGCGAGGATCAGCGCGCGCAACGGAGTGCCTCCGCGCGCACAATATCACGGCGTCGCCGGTGTCGGGAGCGCGTCAGCGAGCGGCGGCTTGCCTCGTCGTGACGGCGGCGCCTTCGAGCGGCGCGATCAGCGACTCCGCGAGCTGCATCGGCGTCATCGCCTTGCGACCAGGCGATCCGATCGCCACCTGCACGGCGTATCCGTCGTGCGCCGCCAGCGCGACCGCCGCCGCATCTTCCGCCGACTCGATCGTCAAGTCGCCGCTCGCGATCGCCAGAGCGAACTCTTCGGTCAGGCGTCTGCGCCAGCCGGCATACGCCTGCGTCAGCCGCTTCGTCACTTCCGGGTTGCGCACGGCCTGCGCCCAGAACTCGAGCAGCACCCCCGGCCATTTCGGCTCAGACGCGTAGGAGAAGAAGTTCGCCAGCGTCTCGACGATCGCGTCACGCGGCGATGCGCCGCGCTCCGCGCCGGATTCGAGGACGTTCGTGCGGTCATCGGTCCACATGCGAAGCAGCTCGAGAAGGATGTCGTCCTTCGTCGAGAAATGGAAATAGTAGGCGCCCTTCGAGAAGCCCGCCGCTTGCGAGATGTCGTCGACGGTCGCGTGATCGTAGCCGCTGGTCGAGAACATGCTGAGCGCGGCGTCGATCAGCTTGCCGCGCGTCTGCTTGCGTTGTTCGAATCTGTCCACGGGCATGGCACCCCTCCGCGAAATAACGGCCACCTGGCCGGCATCCGACGCCCTAGTATGCCCGAACTGATGGAGCCTGCCAAGCCACTTGACAAGCGATTTGCCGCATCACGAGCGGGTCATCCACCTACAATTCCACGCGATGGAAGAAGCCGACCTGCTCGCGACCTGTCAGATGTTCAACCTCGGCGCGCCGCGTGGCGGTGCGGCGGCCGTCGCCGGCGGCTTAGTGAACCGCCTGTGGCGGCTCACGACGGAGAGCGGCGTCTTCGCCGTGAAGGAAATGAACCGCGATTTCGGCGATGCCGGCTACGTCGCCTGGCACGACCGCGCATTCACACTCGAGCAAGCCGCATTCGCTGCTGGCATCCCGATGCCGCGTCCGGTGCCTGTCGCCGCGACCGGCCGCTGCCTCGGCGAATTGCCCGGCGACGCCGATCGACCGATCACGGTTCGCGTCCACGAATGGGCCGACGGCGTGAAGCTGGAGAACAACATCGAATATGGCGCCGATGTGGCAGTTGCGGCCGCGTCGATCCTCGCCCGCATCCACAACCTACAGACGGCGTCCGACGTCACCGCCACCGAGTCGTTGCGGGTGTTCGGCGATGAGCATTGGCGCGAGACGGCCGAGCGCGCGGATGACATCCGTGCGGACTGGGCGGCGCAGTTCTCGTCTCTGCTGCCCGTCCTCGCCGAGCTCGAGGCATATCTGCTCGCGGCGCACGACGACTCCACGCCACTCCTGCTGAGCCATCGCGACGCCGACATGAAGAACCACATGCGTACGCCGGGCGGCGCGCTGATACTCGTCGACTGGGATGGTGCCGGTCCGGTCAATCCGCGGCACGATTTCGCGAACCACGCCCTGGTCTGGGCCGGCGTGCATCGCGGCGATCCGAATCCGGCGATCGCCAGCGCCTACGTCGACGCGTTCCGCGCTGAGTCGTCGGTGACGGACGCGTTCCGTTCGACCGATCTCGCCGAGCTCGTCAGCATCCGCCTCGGCTGGTTCAACTTCAACGTCCGCCGCGCGCTAGGCGAACGTGCCCGAGACGACAGCGATCGCGACGCCGGCGTGCAGGTGATCCGCCGCAACGTCGACCAACTCCCGCGATTCGCCCGTTCGCTCAGCGACTGGCTCTCGTTGCTCATCGATATCTAACTCATCTTTCAACCAACCAATCCGCGCAATCCGTGAAATCCGCATCGCCCTTGCGAGAAGAGCGAGCCGGGGCGGTTCCCCTCGTCTCCAATCTGTGAAATCTGTGGTTCCTCGTCGCTGAAGTTGCCGTGGTTGTTCGCGCCTGATACGCTTCAGCCAACACATTTGAGGAGAGACGAGACTCTATGCCGCTTACGCTAGCGCGCAAAGCCGAGATTATCGGCGAGCACAAGGGACACGAGACCGACACGGGGTCGGCGGAAGTGCAGATTGCGCTCCTGACGGAGCGAATCAATTCCCTTACCGGACATCTCAAGCTGCACCGGCAGGACTACCACACCCAGCGCGGGCTTCTCAAGCTCGTCGGGCAGCGTCGCCGGCAACTCGCCTACCTCAATAAGAAGGATGTGACGCGCTATCGCGCCATCCTCGCAAGGCTCGGCCTCCGCAAGTAGGGAACGTTCCCGGCGGAGGTCTTTCTACGTGCGCTGCGCGGAGTCAGGGACCCGGCAGGCACATCTGAGGTAGCAGCCGCAAGAGCGCGGCGCCAACAACAGCCTCGAGCACGGGCGCATTCGGAAGAGGCCGCAGGGCGGCCAGGCCCGCACACGATCCCGATCGACAGGCCATCACAACAAGCACGTTGACGTGCGCGCGACGCTACCCGCCGCGCGCGTCATCACGGCATAGCATGCGGATTGATCCGCAAACATCAGGACGGAGGTCCACGAGAAGATATGGCACAACCAGACATCAAGACATTCACACGAGAACTCGGCGGCAAGACGCTGAGTATCGAGCACGGGCGCGTCGCGGGACTCGCCGGCGGCGCGGTGATGATTCGCTACGGCGATACCGTGGCGATGTGCACGGCGACGATGGCGCGCACGCCGCGGCCGGGCATGGATTTCTTCCCGCTGACGATCGACTTCGAGGAGAAGATGTACGCCGCGGGCAAGATCCCCGGCAACTTCTTCCGCCGCGAAGGTCGCCCGTCGACGGAGGCGATCCTCAGCGCGCGGCTGACGGACCGGCCGCTGCGGCCGCTGTTTCCGAAGGGCATGCGCAATGACGTGCAGATCGTCATCACGGTGATGGCGGTTGACAAAGAGAACGATCCCGACGTGCTCGGCACGGTCGGCGCCTCGGCGGCGCTCTGCATCTCCGATGCGCCGTTCGCCGGGCCGGTGAGCTCGGTGCGCGTCGGCTACATCGACGGCAAGTACGTCGTCAACCCGACGTTCCAGCAGCTCGAAGAGAGCCAGATCGACATCGTTGTCGCGGGCACGAAGAACGCGATCATGATGGTTGAGGCGGGCGCGAACGAAGCGCCGGAAGAAATCATCCTCGGCGCGATGGAGTTCGCCCAGCAGCAGAACCAGATCCTGATCGAACTGCAGGAAGAGATGATCGCTGCGCTGAAGCCCGTCAAGTGGGAGTTCACGCCGGCGACGGTGCCGGAAGACTTGAAGAAGAAGGTCTTCGCCGACCTCGCCGGCAACACCGACGAGTTCCTCGCGCTGGCGAAGGACGAGCGTCAGGGCGCGCTCGGCGACCACAAGTCGACGCTCGTCGAGAAGTACGGCGAAGAGTACGGCGAGAAGTCGGTTGGCGAGGCGCTTGACGCCTTCGTGAAGAAGACGGTGCGCGAATCGATCCTCAACGACGACAAGCGCCCCGATGGCCGCGACTCGAAGACGGTGCGCGACATCTGGTGCCAGGTCGGCGTCCTACCGCGCGTGCACGGCACGGGGCTCTTCACCCGCGAGCAAACCCAGGTGCTGAGCGTCACGACGCTCGGCGGCGTCGGCGATGCGCAGCGCCTCGATACCCTCTCGCCGATCGAGAGCAAGCGCTACATCCACCACTACAACTTCCCGCCGTACTCGGTCGGTGAGACCGGCCGCATGGGCGGCGCCAGCCGCCGCGATATCGGCCACGGTGCGCTGGCGGAGCGCGCGGTGCTCCCCGTACTGCCGGATGTCGAGGAGTTCCCCTACACGATCCGCATCGTCTCGGAGGTGCTGTCGAGCAACGGCAGCTCGTCGATGGGCAGCACCTGCGGCAGCATCCTCTCGCTGATGGATGCCGGCGTGCCGATCAAGGCGCCGGTGGCGGGCGTGGCGATGGGGCTGATCATGGGCGAAGACGGCAAGTACAAGGTTCTGACCGACATCGCCGGCCTCGAAGACGCGATGGGCGACATGGACTTCAAGGTCGCCGGCACGGAAGAAGGCATCACGGCCCTGCAGATGGACATCAAGATCCAGGGCATCCCGATGGCCGTCCTCCGCGACGCGATCACGCAGGCACGCGAAGGCCGCATGCACATCATGGGCAAGATGATTGAGACGATCGCCGAGCCTCGGGCAGAGATGTCGCCGTACGCGCCGCGCGTATACCGGCTGCAGATCGACCCATCGAAGATCGGCACCGTCATCGGGCCGGGCGGCAAGGTCATCCGGTCGATCATCGAGGAGACGGGCTGCACCGTCGACATCGAGGACGACGGCTCCGTGTTCATCGGCGCCACCGACGAATCGTCGGCCAAGCGCGCCATCGCCATTATCGAGGGCATGACGAAGGACGTGGAGGTCGGCCAGATCTACACCGGACGCGTCGCCCGCATTATGAACTTCGGCGCCTTCGTCGAGATTGCGCCGGGCAAGGACGGCCTCGTTCACATCAGTGAGCTGGCGGACTTCCGGGTGCCGTCGGTCGAAGAAGTCGTCAACATCGGCGATGAGGTCGAGGTGATGGTCACCGAGGTCGACTCGATGGGCCGCATCAACCTCTCACGCCGTGCGGTGCTCGCCGGCGAGACCGACGTGGCGGCTGTGGTCGCACGGCAGGCTGCCGAGCGCGGCAGTCGTGGCGGCGGCGGTGGTGGCGATCGCGGCGGTGATCGCGGCGGACGCGGTGGCGGCGGTGGCGGCTACCGTGGTGGTAGCGGCGGCGGCGGCGGCGACCGAGGTCGCAGCGGTGGTGGTGGTGGTGGATACGGCGGCGGTGGTGGCGGCGGCGATCGTGGCCCCGCACGCGGCGGCCCGCGCGACCGGCGCGGCGGCAGCGGTGGTGGCGGATACGGCGGCGGTGGCGGCGGCAACGGCGGCCCGCCGGCGCGCAGCGCCGACGGCGGCCTGCGTGAGCGCCCGAACCGCGATCAGGGCCCTCCCGGCCCGCCTCGCGCGCCGTTCCAGAGCAACGACTGAGGTTGCGGTTCGCGCCAACTGTACGCGCCCCGGTCGAATCAGCAATGAGTTTCTAGAAGAGGCGCCGGAAACGGCGCCTCTTTTCGTTGTGTCGCCGCGAAGCCCTCACTCCGGCCTTCGGCAACCCCTCTCCGACTACTCGAACCAGATGTCCGTTTGTTCGCCGGCGGGAACGCCGGTGATGAGCACGTCCATCTCGCCGTCGGAGGTGTGCCAGGTGCCGGGGTGAATGACGACGATGTCGCCCGCCGTGATGTCGCGCTTCTCGCCGTCGAGGGTGATCGTGCCGCCGCCGCTGAGAACGTAGTAGAACTCCGTCATCTCACGATGGTAGTGGTAGCGGCTGTTGTCGATCGACAGATGCGAGACGTTGGCGACTGGCGTGTCGTCGTGCGTAACGAGCGTCTTCCGCCAGCCGCAGACGCCCCGTTCGGTGGGCGTATCGTCGAGACGGCGGATGAGATAGCCGGTGGGGGTGGGTCGTTGGTCGTTGGTCGTTAGGGGTGTTGGGTCGGGCATGTGGGCTGCCTATCTGCTACCAAATAACGCGCCGTGGCCTTGTCTGAGCGTAAGACGCAACGGTCGCGCCGCGCAAGCGCAGTGACACCTTACGCTAGGACGTCACCAGCGAATCCACGTACCCTCGGCCCATGCCTGATCCTGTCCACTCGGCGCTTGCCGACAAACTTCAAAATTGTGCCCAACAGTCCGCCTCATGGCCGCCGGAACGAAAACTGCCAAACGAACCTCGCGACATCGGCAACACGAAAAACTGCCAAACGAACCTCGCGACATCGGCCCAACACGAAACTGCCAAACGAACCTCCACCCGCCGTGGAAAAGCAAAAACTGCCAAACGAACCTCGAGCTATCGCGGCGTATCGAGGCGCAATCCCCGCCAACGCTCGGCCGCTATCTTCGTGCGCAAGGCGCCGTGCCGGCGCTACAGCACGCTGGCGGGCACGGGGCTGGCGTATTCGTCGAAGCGGGAGGCGACGTTGGCTTCTTTGGCGTGGTGCTGGTGGATGTAGAGGCGATGCCGGAGGTTCCATGTCTCGCCGGGCTTCAGCGTGAGCGCGCCGTCGAAGAACGGCAGATTCGTGCCGATCGGGCCGTAGCCGCGCACGAACCAGGCGTTCGGGTGGTTGCGGTTCGATGGGTGATCGAGCATCGCGATGCCGTAGACCTCGGGATCGTGGCCGGGGGCGCGGGTGAACGGGCCGCTGCAGTCGGCCCATTCGGCGCGCTGGCCGAAGCAGTTCGGCGATCCCGTCGCGCCCGTCGAGAGCGACATCGTGCCGCCGTCCCACTCGTCGATGACGTCGGCGACGCGCATCAGCGGCAGCGCGTTCTCGTTCGTCTGCCCGAACGTGACGCCGCCGAGGTGCGGCGTGAAGTCCGCCTCGATATCCCACAAGCGCATGCGGCCCTTGAGCCGGAAAATGCGATAGCGGCGCACATCATCGAGCAGCACGCGGCCGTCGGGCGCGACCCACTGCAATCGCTCCTGAAAGCCCCCCCACGCCGGACCGGAGACCACCCAATCGAACGAGCGATGCGTGATGCGGCCATAGCCCGTGCCGACGTGCGGGCCGTAGCCGGAGTTCATCGCCGCGGGCTCGAGATAAAAGTCGACGCCGTCGACATCGCCGGCGGCGTACCAGAGCGAGCGGTGCCAGATGTGATCGGCGGGCGCCGCGTCGGTGATCGTCTTGGGCTGAGAGCCGTCGATGGCGCCGACGCCGGAATCCGGGCGGCCGCTGGGCGCGACGTTGGGGTAGAAGTACGGGCGGTAGTTCGGAGCGCCGTAGTGGTACATCGTCTGCAGGAGGCCGCCGTAGTAGACGACGAGACGCCCGTTGTACGCCTGCTCGTGCAGCTCGATGCCGCGACGGCGGTCGCGATCTTCGTTCTCTTCCGCGCGCTGCAGGCGGTAGGAGCGCTTCTCGCCGGGCGCGAGCTCCTTCACCCACCAGCAGACGCGGCCGGCGCCGTCGACGTCGTCGAACTGCGCGGGCGTCTCATCGCCGGACTCCTGATCGATCATCAGCCAGTCGCCGATGCGCGTGTTCTCGGCGAGCTCTGCCTCGGCGATGAAGTTCTCGCGCGGGGTGGTGCTGGGGCCAAGCTGGATCGTGATGCTCACGCATGCTCCTCGTCGTCTACGGTCTCGCGGTTGGTTGCAGGGCGGCGCCGTCAGGCGGGATCTTCGAATAAAACGGATCGTCGACTGCGATCGGGAACGTCACGCGCTGACCGGTCATCGCCGACTTGTACATGCCGGTGATCAGCTCCATGGAGCGGCGGCACTCGGCGATGCTAACGAGCGGCGAGCGCTTGTCGATGATCGCGCGCAGGAAGTCGTGCACCATCGGCACATGCAGATGGCGCGGCGTGTCTGGCTGCAAGTCCATCGCTTCGTCCATCGCGCGGGTGGCGCGGTTCGGATCGATCGCGGTGAGGCGGAAGGGCTCGCGCGTCGGATCGTACGGCGATTCGGTGGAGACGGCCTGGAGATCGGCGCCGAAGATCTCGAGCCGGCTGCGGTTGTCTTGCGCGTTCACGGTGACGATGATCTGGCCGATGGCGCCGCTGCGAAAGCGGACGGTGGCGACCGACGTGTCTTCGACATCGATCTTCAGCTGTACGGTCGTGGCGTCGGCGATTAGCGATTCCGGCTCGCCCATCAGCCAGGCGAGCATGTCGATGCTGTGGATGCCGTGGCCCATCGTGACGCCGCCGCACTCCTGCTCCCATGTGCCGCGCCACCAGACGTCGTAGTACTCCTGCGGCCGCTGCCACAGCGTCTCGGACAGTCCGAAGACGAGCCGGCCGAAGCGGCCGCGTTCGAGCAGCGCCTTCACCTGCTGCGCGCCCTGTCCGACGCGATGCTGGAAGACGCCTTCGAAATTCGCGCCGCCCTCGCGCTCGGCGGCGGCGATCTCATCGAGGCCGGCGAGCGTTGGCGCGACGGGCTTCTCGCAGAGGACGTGCTTGCCGGCACGTAGTGCGGCGGCGCTCTGTTCGACGTGCAGGAACGGTGGCGTGCAGATGCTGATGGCGTGAACCGCCGGGTGAGCGACCATCTCGCGCCAGTCGGTGAAGACGTGCTCGATCTCGTACTGCTGCGCCTGCTCCTTCGCGCGCGCCTCATCGATGTCGGCGATAGCGACGACGCGCGCGAGATCGCGGTTGGTCTTGCTACGGTAGGCGAGAAGATGCGAGTGCGAGATACCGCCCGCGCCGATGATCCCGATGCCAAGTTGGTCTGCCATAAGGGAAGATTGCCATCTACGACTGCAAGCGTCTAGCAGCGGGAATCCACCGCCGGCCCGTACCGCTCGCGAACGGGCGATCCGGATTTCACGGAGCGGTAACCACAGATTTCACAGATTTTCACAGAGGGATCGGATCCTGCACGAAGGGACACGAAAGCCGCGGTTAGCGCGGAGCCCCGGAATGACTGTCAGTCGTGGGTGGAAGTGCGGGGGAAGTAGCGCAGAACGGCATAGGTGAGCGCCGCAGCGGCGGTGGCGATCGCGGCGTAGAGCGCGATTGACGCGAACGGAAGGCCGTGCCCCGCGCACCCGCACGTCTCGTTGCGGAAGAGCGCAGTGATCGTGAGCAATAGCGCAGCCACGGCGATCGTCGCGGCGAGCTGCTGGAGTCGGCGTGTGCGCATGCATGGATGATATCGCGCGAATGTGTGCGACCCGATCTTGAGCGACCGACCCGTTGTCGACGCGATGCGCGGCGAAGACGCCGACGACCTAGGCGGTGCGGGCACGGATTTTGTTCGCGTCGCTGTTACACATGGCTACGAGAAACACGCTTGGGTCATCGGCAAGTCTTTGCGGAGTGGTGATGGGATGGCGGAGTAGGCGTGGTCATCGGTTAACCTTCTTGATGTCTCAAGCGTTGTTCCTCGGAGGATCATGAGAAACGCGATCGCCATCAGCATCGCCGTGCTCGCCGCGGGCGCAGCTGTTGGCATCGCCTTGTCGCTTCGCGCGCAATCCTCGCCTGTGCTCGCATGTAGCCCGTCCAAGAACACGTTCGACGAGTACGTTCGAGATGCATCGCTGGTTGCGATTGTGCGCCTTGTCGATCCTGATCCTTCGCCGACCGCAACGCCAAGCGCTCGCGTCACGGCGACGCGGACACCGGCGCCCCAATTTAGCCGCACCACGATGGCCGAGGGAACACACGTGAGCGCGAGCGCGACATTCGCAGCGATCGTGTCAGCCTTCGCGACGAAAACACCGTTTGTGGGTACGGCCGAGCCGATCATCGAGCGAATTATTGCTGACAGAAATCCCGACAGTGTGCCCTTGTCCGTTGATGCGCAACGACTGGGCGAAGTGCTCGCGAATCAGCGCAACGATTTTGGTTGTGGCGCTAAGAACGGTGGCTTCGACTACGCGTTCGGCAATCGGTATCTCGTTTTTCTCCGAGGCCAGCCCGATGAGAAGCCGCACTACGGCAACGTCTTCCCCTTGAATGAGCGCGATGAACTCGAGTTTTCAGTTCGAGTGTCGCGGGCTCTCTACGACGCCTTCTTCTCGGATCGAGCCGGAAGTTTCACCGACGCACCTGGGTTCGTGAGTCTGTATTCCAGCAAAATTTCTCTCGATCGACTGGAGCCTGCGATTCATGCGATTCAGTCCGGGGCCATTCGCCCGCCCGACACGGGGAGCGCTGGTCTAGCGTCGCCCCGCCACTGATTATCGTCCGAGTCCATCGAGGTAGCTCTGGTGCCTTACTCAAACTCCCATGCGCCGCCGTCCTTGAACGCGCGCAGCACCCGCCGCGCGACGACCATGCGGTGGACTTCGTCGGGGCCGTCGTAGATGCGGGCAGCGCGGGCGTTGCGATACATGCTCTCGAGCGGCGTGTCGCCGCTGACGCCACGCGCGCCGTGCACCTGGATCGCGCGGTCGATGACGTCGTGCAGCACCTTCGCGCCGAAGAACTTGATCGTCGAGATCTCGACGCGCGCTTCGTCGCCCTGATCGATCTTGTGCGCCGCATGCATCGTCAGCAGGCGGCAGGCCTGGATCTCGGCGGCCGAGTCGGCGATCCAGTTCTGGATCGTCTGCTTGTTGGCGAGCGCCTCGCCGCCGACCTGCCGCTGCAGCGCGTAGTTACACATGATCTCGAACGCGCGCTGCATCTGGCCGAGCCAGCGCATGCAGTGATGGATGCGGCCCGGCCCGAGACGCTTCTGGGCGATGCGGAAGCCGTCGCCGACCTCGCCAAGCGTGTTGGTGACAGGCACGCGCACGTCTTCGTAGCGGATCTCGCAGTGGGCGCCGTCGGTCTCGCCCATCACGGGCACGGGACGGATGATGTTGAACCCGGGCGTGTCGGTGGGCACGAGGATCTGGCTCATCCGACGATGCGGATCGCCGTCGGGATCGGTGACGCACATGACGATCGCGAACTTCGCGCCGATGGCGCCGCTGGTGAACCACTTGTGGCCGTTGATCACCCACTCATCGCCGTCGCGGACGGCGCGCGTGCGCAGGCCGGTCGGGTCGGCGCCGGAGACTTCGGGCTCGGTCATCGAGAAGCAGGAGCGGATCTCGCCGGCGACGAGCGGCTTCATGAACTTCTCCTTCTGCTCGGCCGTGCCGAACTGATGGAGGATCTCGGCGTTGCCCGTATCGGGCGCGGCGGAGCCGAACGCGCGCGGCGCGAAGGGGCTGCGGCCGAGGATCTCGTTGATGAAGGCGTACGGCAGGAAACCGGTGCCCGTGCCGCCGGCCTCCGGGCCGATGAAGAGCGCCCACATGCCCATCGCTTTAACGCGCGACTGCAGCTCCTTCATCAGCGCATCGGAGTTCGCGTTGTGCTCCGAGAGCACGCCTTCGTTAGGGATGATGTGTTCGTCGATGAAGGACTTGACCTTACGGCGCTGATCCTTGATCTCAGGCGCGAGCGTGAAGTCGATAGGCATGATGATCTCCTCAACAACGACATGAAACCACGGATTGCACGGATTACGCGGATCAGGGTTGGAGCATAACGGGACGTAACCACAGATTCCACAGATTTCACAGATTAGGTGGACGCGAGAACATCATCGTCGGTTCGCGCGGCCCCGCAACGGCGACGCGCGTCACGGAATGAGGGTTGAGCCACAAACCATGAGCGACAACAAAGCCTGTGAGCCGAGGCCGAGTCGACTCTCTTATCAGGAAACGACTCTTTGAATCGAGACCCCTAAAATCTGTGAAATCTGTGAAATCTGTGGTTTCCCCTCGTCCCGCGCGTTCAGGCGGACAGGCGGGACAGCGCGTTGTGGTCGGTGACGGCGGCCACGAGGCGGTCGAAGATGATCGTGAACAGCTCGCGGCCGCGCTCATTCGCCGTGTCGAGCGTGGCCGCATTGATGATCCAGATCGCGAGGCTGACGACGAGCGAGCTGACGTAGTCGTCGAGGCACTGCTCCCACGGATAACCGGTGACGCCGTTGGCGAGCAGCGTGTCGTGATACGTGCGGAGCGCCTCCATCTCATGCGCGCGGCGCGTTTCGATGTCGACGTTGCCGTAGAGGAAGTAGGCGATGTCGTAGGCGCCCCAGGCCTGCGACGGGCTCTGCCAGTCGAAGACCGCGAGATCGTACCCGCTGCCTTCGTTGCCAAAGAACATGTTGTCGAGCCGGTAGTCGCCGTGCGTAAGCGTCATCGGCCGATCGCGATACTGCTCCATCATCGCCGTGATGCGAGGGCCCATATCGGGCAGCGCGTCGCGGATCTCCGGCGTCATGCGGTCGCCGAACGTCGCGATCGCCAGCGGCACAGCGGCCGGATACGTCGTGAGGCCGGCGTTGACGAGATCGATGCCCGGCTGGATGAACGGCATCTGTGTCAGTTGCGGGTGATCCCACCAACTCGCGTGGTGCAATGCCAGTTGCTGAAGCGCCAAGCTCGCCTGTTCGGGAGTGCAGCCCCGCACTTGATCACCGACTGCACCGGTCGCGGAGAGATCTTCGAGCAGCAGGACGTAGCTGACGGCAGCGGCGTCGCCCGCGGCGTAGTAGCAGCGCGGCGTGCGGAAGGCGATCTGCGGCGCCAGTTCAGTATAGAAACGGTACTCGCGTTCGTAGAGCCCGTACATGCCGGCGAGCGTGCGGCCGCCATCGTCGAGCGACGGCAACTTAGCGATCAAGGTCGCGGGCGCGCCGGGTTCGTCGCGGTCGTACGTCGGCGTGACGCGCAGGATCTGACCGACGAAGCCTGCGCCTTCGGCGAGTCGTTCGTGTGCAACGTGCGTCACCGTGGCGTCGTGAATCGTACTCGCGGCGCGGAGCGCCGCCGTGAGCCATTCCGGTGTGATGTCGTCGGCGCGTTGCGGAATCGGAAGCATGTCGCCCATACGGCTGCTAGCGTATCGCAGCAGTGTTCGCGCTGACAATGGGTGGAACGTGACGCGCTGAGAGCCTCGCTCAGGTGACGTGCGTCGATAGGCGATCGTGATGCGGCCGCGTATTCTCGCTTTACCGCAACCGGGCGTCCTGGCGTTGCAATGGCGGTGACAGGCAAGGCGAGCTCGCCAGCGGCACCAAGAAATCACACGAAGTGACGACTTGACTCGTTACTATTCGCGAATTTTTCTTATTCGAATCAAAGCGATGAGGGAGCCGAGAGGACAAGGAACGGCGCAACCCTAGAACAGCCCCTGCTTCTGCGCCTTCGATAGCAGTTTGAAGAGTTCGTAGAAATTGTTGACGCCGGACTCGCCCAGCTTCTGTAGCAGCGCGCCGCGGCGGTCCACTTCTTTGTAGATCTCGCGGCGGCGCTTCTCAGAGAGGCCGCGGGCGGCGGCGATGTGCTGTTCGAGCAGGTAGCTGTTGTTGAGGCCGACGAACTCGAACTCATCCTTCACCGGATCCCAGCGAAAGACTTCGACGAAGGAGAACGACCCGGACGTTGGGTCGTAGCCAA
The DNA here is from genome assembly GCA_038211505.1 of Dehalococcoidia bacterium. Lineage (GTDB taxonomy): Bacteria > Chloroflexota > Dehalococcoidia > DSTF01 > JACRBR01 > JBBQVO01. Next base: position 29,959 of record JBBQVO010000007.1, read on the forward strand.
TGATCTCGGAGATGCTCAGGATGCGGCGTCCCATCTTGCCGCTCGGCAGCCGCACGGCGCTACAGATCACGACGCAGTTGAGGTTCTCGACGTAGGTGCGGGGTACGCTGATCGGCGCGCCCGTGACACGCTGGATCAGCTTCTCAACGGTGGCGGCGTGGAACGTCGCGCAGACGGCGTGTCCGGTCATCATCGCCTGGAACGCGATGTTGCCTTCCTCGCCACGAATCTCTCCGATGATGATCTCGTTCGGCCGTTGACGGAGGGCCGCTTTCAGCAGTCCGAACATATCGACGGCGCCGCCGCCCTGGCTCATCTGCCCGCGCACCACCTCGCGCACCCAGTTCGGATGCGGCACCTGCACTTCGGGCGTGTCCTCGATGCTGACGATCTTCGCTTCGGGCTTGATGAAGGTCATCAGCGCGTTCATAAGCGACGTCTTGCCGGACGCCGTCTCGCCGGAGACGAAGAAGTTCATGCCTACTTCGACGATCAGAGACATGTAGCCGGCCATCTGCCATGTCATCGCGCCGGAGTTGCAGATGTCGACGATGCTCAGCGGCAGGCCCATGAACTTTCTGATCGTGAAGTTCGACCCGTTCTTCGAGACGTCGCCGCCGTAGACGATGTTGATACGCGAGCCATCGGGCAGCGTCGCGTCGACGATCGGGCTGCGGAACGTCACCGGCTTCTTCATCTTCTCGGCGAGCTTGAGGACGAAGTCGTCGAGCTCCTCGTGCGTGTCGAAGTTGATGCTGCTCTTCAAGCCGCCGAAGATCTTATGCTCGATGTAGACGCAGCCAATGCCGCTGCAGCTAATGTCCTCAATCCAGGGGTCGGAGATCAGCGGCTCGAGCGGACCCATCCCCACCTTGTCGCGAATCACCATGTACTTGAGGCTCTCGACGTCGGCCATGCTGCACTTCAGCCGGCCGCCGCGCGTCGCCGTCGCACTGCCGCCACCGCCGAACGGCAGTTTGAGGAACCCGCCCTCGCCCTTGGCCGCCGCTTTCGCGGCTGCCTTCTCCGCTTTCGCGCGGCCCTGCTCCGCCTTCGCCACGTCGCGGGCGTCGTTGATCGCCGTCTGGCGCGAGCCGTCGTCGTCGGTGAGATCACACGAGTCGTCGATCGCCTTGAGCAGCACTTCCGTCTTCTCTTCCGGCGTGACCGCTTCGGCGAGCAGCTCGACGAAGTCCAGCAGCCGGAACTCCATGTCCTCGATCAGCTCACCGAGCTGGTCGGTGCCGGGCTCGATGGCGATGTAGAAGTTCCGCGCTTCCGCGTTGTCGGGGAAGATGTGAATGAAGGTGTTGCCCTGCACCGGGTAGATGAGATTCGGCTCGGCGATGTCACCGAGCTTGCGCGTCGCCTCGGGATAGTATGTCGGCACGCCGAACTCACCCATCGGCACCTGATGCAGATACGTCATGAGGTGCGGCGCCTTGTCGGCGGCGTCCCGCAGCTCCGGCGACAGCAGGTTGTGGATCGGGCATTGCGCCGTCGCCACGCCGCCCTTGTGGTCGTCGGTCCGCACTGGGACATCGAATGGCAGTCGCTGCGGCATGCGGTGTTACGCCTTCGCCTTCGAAATCGGGATGATCTTCATGCCGAGACCCGGGTCGACATCGAACGTGATGATGTTACCGGTGGTCTTCTGCGCGCCGCGCACCTTCGCCACTTCGAGAACCTTCACCAACTGCTCGCCCATCTCCTCGACACGGAGACGGAGGTGCGCGTCACACAGTGAGCGCATGCGCGAGAACATCTGCTCGTCGAACGCCGCGGTGTGGATGGTGAGGAAGATCGTCATGCCTTCATCGCAGTAGTGCTTCACGGCGGTGAGAAACGACAGCGTCGCCGACTCACTCACCTGCGAGACGAACGACGTCAGCGAATCGATGAAGATGACGCCGAAACGTCCGTGCAGCCGGCTGAAATGCTCGGTCATCTTGTCGAAGACGGTGAGCGCCGCCTCCGGATTCATCGCGGCGGGCACCGGGTAGATGTTGAGTGCGCCGAGCAGGAAGAAGTCGCTGACATCGAGGCTAAGGCTCTCCATCTGACGGAGGAGGCTACGCGATGTGTTCTCAGTGGTATAGAAGGCGACTTTGGCGCCGCTGTTCAGGGCGCCGTGCGTGAGCTGCTGCGAGACGACACTCTTGCCGGCGTTGGATTCGCCCTCGATGAGGATCAGCGATCCTTCGGGGATGCCGCCGCCCATCTTCTTGTCGATCTCGGTGCTGCCGGTCGAGATGAACTTACGCGCGTGATCGAGTTCGGCGACGGCCATCGTGCCAGGTCTCCCGTTCTGCGCCGAAGCGCCGGTGCATCCTTGCGCGCACGCATCGCGAGAGATGCGCGCGCAGAACCCCGCAACGCTGGGCTCTCAGTTCTGTTGTCGGCCGAATCCGCCCCAGCTTTAGGTGCCACCCCCCCGGAACGCATGGTCTTCCACGAAGGGACGAGTTGGGATCCACGAAGGGCCACGAAGGAGCACGAAGGAAGGAACGGAAGGGAGGGAAGGGAAGGGAAGGGCGCGGAACCCTACCTAGGGGATTCGCGGGGGGCCGCGGAGCATCGGCCCAGGAGTCACCTTAAGGATTGGCCATCGTCTGGAAAGAGTCGGAAGCGCACGGCCAAAGTCATCGGTTAGTTCGCGAACCGTTTCCATTCGAGGCGCTTGCGGGAGCCGAAGTTGATGAGGAGGCCGACCCGCGACTTTGTCGCGCGGAGGTAGTTGATGAGCTGGGCTTCGTGGTTACCCGTAAGGGCGTCGAGAGCTTTCAGCTCAACAATGATCTGGTCGAAGCAGACTACGTCTGCGACGTAGGCTTTCAATAGGCGCTGCCCTTTGTAGTCGATCGTGAGCGGTCGCTGGATCTCGAACGGAATCAAGCGCGTCGCCAGCTCCAAGGCAAGCGCCTCCTGGTACACGGCTTCCAGAAATCCAAGCACCGAGTACCTTATGGACTTCAATGGCCGCGCCGACCACGGCGAACACCTCCGCACCCAGTACAAGTCCGGCGCCTGGAATCGGCGACTCACTCTCGTCCAATTCCCCCTCCTTCGTGCTCCTTCGTGGCCCTTCGTGGATCCATCTCTGATCCGTGGGAGAGGAAGCGGGAGAGCGCGGCGGCGGCGCGGTCGACCGACGGGTAGGTGGCGAGGTGGGCGTCGGTGAGGCGTTGCTGGCCGCCGCTGACGGCGCGCCATTTCGTCTCGTCGGCGCTGTCGGCGATGCCGAGAACGAAGGCGACCGGCTTCGGCGACTTGACGCCGATGGCGACGAAGCGATCGACGAGGTGCGCCATGCGCTCGATCGCGTCGGGACGGCCAAGCACCCAATCTTCGCCGACGTTCGCGATCAGCGCGTCGTACGCCGGGCTCTCGATCATCATCTCCAGCACACGCGCGCCGGAGACGCCGCTGCCGGCTAGGATCGACTGATCGACGGGGTTATCGACCCAGTCGGCGAGTTGCGGAGCCTTTTCTCGCAGCGATGCGCGGATATCGTCGGGCAGTTTCGGGACAGCGAGTCCGGCTTCTTCGGCGACGTCGGCGGACTGCACGGCGCGGCCGCCACCGCCGCCGACGATGCCGACATTGCGCCCGCTTGGGCTCGCGGCCGGTTGCATGAAGGCAAAGGCGACCATCATGTCGATCAGCTCATCGAACGTGGCGACTTCGACGGCGCCCGCCTGGCGCAGCACGGCACTCCAGATCTGGCGCTGGCCGGCGAGCGCGGCGGTGTGCGACGCGGCGGTGCGCGATCCGGCTCCCGTGCGGCCGCCCTTGAGGATGACGACGGGCTTCGCCTGCGCGCATCGTTGCAGCGCCTCGAACAAACGGCGGCCGTCCTTCGTGCCTTCGATGTAGGCGCCGACAACGCGCGTGTCGTCATCCGTCGCGAGATAGTCGAAGAAGTCGGCCTCGCTGAGGTCGAGGGCGTTGCCGTAGCTGACGACCTTGCTGAATCGCAGGCCGCGCGCCGCGCCGTGCAGCATCAGCTCAACGGAGTTGTTACCGCTCTGTGAGATGAAGGCGACATCGCCGCGCTCCTGCGGCAGATCGGGGCGGAACGAGAGCTTCGACGTGGAGTCGAAGATGCCCATGCAGTTCGGCCCGATGATGCGGATGCCGGCGGCGGCCGCGCGCTCCTTCACCTGCTGCTCGAGCGCCGTCGCGTCCGCATCGCCGGTCTCGCTGAAGCGCCCGGTGAACAGATGCAGCGCGCCCGCATGCTTCGCGGCGCACTCATCGATCAGCGACAACACGGCGTCGGCGGGGATGCAGGAGATGACGAGATCGACGTCGCCGGGGATTGCGGACAGCGTCGGGTATGCGGGCAGGCCGAGGATCTCCGGCGCCCGCGGGTTGATCGGGTAGATCGGGCCCTCGAAGCCGAACTCGACAATCGAACGGAGATAATCGTGGCCGGGTGAATCAACATTAGCGGAGGCGCCGACGATAGCGACGCTGCGCGGGCGGAAGACCTGTGTGGGCACGTTGGATGTCATACGGGAGTCTAGCGGTGGAGCGCGCTGCCCGTTAGGGCTCGCCGGTAGCGTCACGCCCGCAAAGTGGAATCGATCGAACGCGAGAAGCAGAGCTCGGTCGGCGACTCATCGACGACGACGAATCCTGCCTTGTGCGCGACGCGCTGTGAAGCGATGTTCGCTCGCGCGATGCGAAGGACGCCAACTCGATGCTCACCCTCGGACGCCAGCCGTTGCAGGAGCAGCAGAACCGCCCGGCTTGCATAGCCCCGTCCGCGATACGGAGCGAAGACGTTGTAGCCGATGTTGACCTCGCCCGCGCCGAGCCAGTCGTGATTGGGATCGTAGTCCACCCAACCGACGATCGTGTCGTCGACGACAATGCACACCGTGGGCTGCGGGTCGTCCGAGCCTGGGCCGAGCCAGCGCTGCCATTCCTCATCCCGACCAGCGATCAGGCGGGCCGCATCTCCCGGCTGCGGCGGGCGAATCGCGATCACGCTATCTGAAAGTCGCCACTCATCGCCCATCAACCACCTCCTCGCCAACGACCGCACATTCGTTGCGAAGCCATCGACTCAGGGTTCCCTCAGCGCGCGATCGATCTCTTCGCGGGCTTCCGGATATTTCGTGGCGTAGGCGCGGAGGAGGCCGAAGCAGCCGCTGATCATCATGTCGCCGTGCGGGGTGGCGAAGTAGGGGTTGAGGCGGCTGTTGCGGATCTTGCCGCGTTGCGGCCCCGTGACGGCGACGAGCGGGTTCGTATCGCTCGCGCGGTCATGCGCGCCCTCGGCGTAGAAGACGCCGTGGCCTTTGGTGTTGAAGACCTCGTCGTGAAGCAGCACACCGGCGATCAGCCGCTCGGTGAAGTCTTCAATCTGATCGCGGCTCAGCTCGCCCGTGTGATGTTCGTAGAGACTGATAATCTCGTTGCCCCGGAGATGGAACGCGAGCGCGTGCATGTTGCCGAGATTGAGCACGAGCTGCGTCGTTTCGGCGGCGACGCGCGGATCCTGTAGCGCACCGAGCGCTGCCGCCGGGCCGGTATCGAGGAAGACCGCCGGTATGGCGCCGTCCTGGCGCTGCGCCGTCGCCATCATGGTGCGGGCGCGCGTGAGATACGGCGGAATCTCGTCGGGGAGCGTGGCGAAGGCCGTGAGGTCGTTGCGGCGCTCAACAACGCGCTTGAGGTGCTCGAAGCGGAAGAGGCGGTCGGAATAGCCGGGCGGTGACGCGCCGTGATCGAGGCAGGCAAGCGCGAGCCCGTCGAAGTGCGGCGACACATCGAACTCCGCAAGCGCGGCGCGGACGGCGGGCAGATCGAGATCCTTCAGTTCGACGCGATCGACGCCGTCGAGCGCGGCCGCCTCGTCGTCGCTGACGACTTGGACGCCTACGCGGGCGACCTGCTCGAGATCGTCGTCGATCGTCTGCGCTGCTTCTGGCGTCGCGTACACGATGCCGCCGTCGCGCAGGTGATCATCGATCGCCCAATTGCACGGGCCGCCGCCCTGGATGACGCCCGTCAGCAGCAACGGCCGCTTCGCGGCCGTCGCGCGGCGGATGCGCGCTTCGGCGATTTTCGTCGCGCTCGGCATGACCATCTTGATGCTGTTTTCGATCGGGCCGGAGGAGTCGAAGAGCAGGATGTCCTGTGTTCCGGTGCCCATGTCGATGGCGAGAATCTTCATACGTTGAGTGTACCGGCCGCTTTACCTCCGACTTTCGGCGGAGTTTTCGTCGCGGCGAACGTCCCCGCTCGTAACCGCCGTTAGCGCGATTCGTGGGCGGGGGTCGGTGGCGGAAACTACGCGAGTAAGACATCGAGCGCAGATATTGCAGGCGAAAGGAACAAAGACATGTTGGCATTTCTATCACCCGGACGATTGGCTAGAAGGACGGCACGGCACCCGTGGCTGACGATGGGCTTCTGGCTCATGCTGGTCGTCGCGGCGGTGTTCAGCGCATCGAGCATCAAGTTCGACGAGCGGCAGGCGATCACGGGCACGGACTCGGACAAGGCGCAGCAGGCCATCGACAAGCTGCAGGGCGGCGAGTCCGCCAACGAGACGGTCGTCGTCGAATCGATCCTGGCGAACGTCGACGACCCGGCGTATCGGTCGTTCGTGACGACGCTGGTTCAGCGCATCCGGGCACTCCCGGTCGTGAAGTCGGCGTCGACGTACTACGAGACGAACGACCCGGCGCTCGTGAACGCTGGGCACACGAAAACGATCATTCCGATCGAACTCAACGGAAGGCAGTTGGACGCGGCCGATAACGTCGGGCCGCTTCTGACGGTGCTCGCGGACGCCACGAAGACGAGTAACGGCTTCTCCGCGATCACCGCGGGCGATGGGAGCATCAACCGAGATCTCAACGACTCGGCGTCGAAGGATCTCGAGAAAGCGGAGCTGGTCGGGCTGCCGGCGGCGCTCGTCGTGCTGATCTTCGTCTTCGGCGCCGCTGCGGCGGCGGGCGTGCCGGTCGTGCTCGGACTGATCGGCATCCTCGTCTCGGTCGGCGTGACGGCGACCGCCAGTAAGTTCCTCGGCATCGGCAGCGTGACGATCAACTTGATCACGATGATCGGGCTCGCTGTCGGCATCGACTACACACTGTTCATCGTCGAGCGTTTCCGCGAAGAGCGGGCGCGCGGCGTCGAGAAGATCGAAGCGATCGTGGCGGCGGGCAATACCGCGAGCCGGGCCGTACTGTTCTCCGGCATCACGGTGATCATCGCGCTGACGGGGCTGCTGATCGTGCCGTCGACGACGTTCCGCGGGATGGCGGTCGGGGCGATTAGCGTCGTCATGGCGGCGATGCTGGCGGCGCTGACGCTGCTGCCGGCGGTGCTGAGCCTGCTCGGCGACAAGCTGAACTGGCTTCATCTGCCCGGCCGCAAACCGAAGGCATCGCACGATGACGAAGGCGGCTTCTGGGGACGTAGCACGGCGTTGGTGATGCGCCACCCGCTCATCTCGATCGCCGCGACGGGCACACTGCTGCTCGCTCTCGCGGCGCCGGCGGCGACGATCAAGCTCGGCAACTCCGGCGTCAGCGAGATGCCGACGAGCCTCCAATCGGTGCAGGCGTTCCGGGTGCTCGACAAAGAGTTCTCGGCCGGACGCCTCGCGCCGGCGGAGATCGTCATCGAAGGCGACGTCGCGTCGCCGGGCGTGCAGCAGTCGATTGAAAAGCTGCGGACGCGTCTCGCGCAGGACAGCGAATTCGGCGCCTTCGGCCAATTGAAGGTGAGCAGCGACGGCAAGATCGGCGCCGTGAACGTCATCGTCAACGGCGACGCCACGGAGCCCGCCGCGCGGAAGACGGTCGAGCGGCTGCGGCACGAGTACGTGCCGGCGGCGTTCGCGGGCACGAGCGCAAAGGTCTACGTCGGCGGTAACTCGGCGGGCACGACGGATTACATCGACACGATGAATCAGTACCTGCCGATCGTCATCGGCTTCGTTCTGGCGCTGAGCTTCGTGCTGCTGCTCGTCGTCTTCCGATCGATCGTCATTCCGGTGAAGGCGATCATCATGAACCTGCTGTCGGTCGGCGCGGCCTACGGGCTGCTGGTGATCGTCTTCCAGCACGGCGTCGGAGCAGACCTCTTCGGGTTCCAGCAGTCGGACACGATCGCGGCGTTCCTGCCCATCTTCCTGTTCACGATTCTGTTCGGACTTTCGATGGACTATCACGTCTTCCTGCTGAGCCGCATCCAGGAGCGCTTCCTGCAGACGGGCGACAACACGGCGGCCGTCGGATACGGCCTGCGATCGACGGCGCATATCATCACGGGCGCCGCGGCGATCATGATGGTCGTGTTCGGTGGCTTCGCCCTCGGCAGCCAGGTGGAGTTGCAGCAGGCGGGCTTCGGCCTGGCGGTGGCGGTCTTCCTCGATGCGACGATCGTCCGATCGATCCTCGTGCCGGCGAGCATGGAGATGCTGGGCGACCTGAACTGGTACCTGCCGAAGTGGCTGGCATGGCTCCCGAAAATCAGCGTCGAAGGCGGCGACCGCGTCGCGACGACGCCAGCCCGCCCGGCGACGGCCACGGGTTACGGGCCGGAGGCCTTCGGGGTTGGTGGTGACTAACGATCCAGGAAGAACCACGAGGGTTATGGAGCTGCACAGAAGGGAGGTCGCTCATGAGAGCGGCCTCCCTTGTCATTTGTCCGGGATCGCTAAGCGACAGTTCGCTCCGACAGCTTGAGTCGGATCACAGAAACGCATGTTTTGGCGTGTGGAGTGCAAATTGTTGTTGACGCGTCAACGCCCCGCTGATACCGTGGCATCGATACGCACGAGCACACTCGAAGCGACCGGCCAACATTTCGATGATGTAGGGACTGCATACAAATGAACAAAGCTCTTGCAAGCATCGCGGGCTTGATGATCGCCGGCATCGGCCTGACTCTCGCGGCCGCCTGCTCGACCAGCGGATCGAGTAGCGGCTACAAGACGCCGGAGCCCGCGGCATCGTCGACGGCCGGCATGAGCGCAGCAGGAACGTTGACGAACGATCAGGGCTGGCCGCGCGTCGAAAGGCTGCGTGGGAAGCGCTACTGCGAGGTGCTGCTGGCAAGCATCCTCGATGGCCACCTTAACGCCGCCGTGTGGAACACGCAGGGACTGAACGATTGTCCCGACGCCGCGTGGAAGGCGCTCGACTCCGCTGCCATCAAGGCGGATCGAAGCGTCGTGGCCGCGCTGCTCAACGGGCCGCGCTACTGGCTGATGAACGCGATCGAGAAGAAACCTTCGGGCGAGCGGCAGACGACGACCTTCGGGACGATCCAGATGTTCCT
>JBBQVO010000008.1:0-37834 GCA_038211505.1 Dehalococcoidia bacterium
GCACGATCGTTCGCGTACACCTCGCACCCCAGCAGCCGCAGGGCGTCGACGACGACGTCATCGAGTCCAACAGCGCCTTCCTGCCACAGCAGCCGCTGGTACTTCGCGAGATCACCGTATCCCGCGTCCGCGCGATCGGCAGCCGCGGCGGCGGCGCCCAAAGCGATCCGCGCCGCTTCTTTGGCGCGCGCGAGTTCGTCTAGCCCGGGCAATGGACGGCGATCCAGCCAGCCCGGCGCGCGTCCCTCCGCGAGCGCGCCGAGCGCGCGCCGGATGCCCGCCTGTAACGAGTCAGCCATCGCATACCGCGCGTCGCCCGCCGCGAACGCCTTCATCGCCGGAAGCATCGTCACGCGTCCACTCGCCGACGGCAGCTCGACGCCGATCGCTGCCCCGCCTTCGCTTCGCGCGAAGACACGCGCGCCGTCGATCGCCCGCTCGTCGAAGTAAGCGCGATAGGCGATCTGTGCGAGATGCGCATCGACAAACGACGCAAGCGCATGCCCGTAGTCGACAACGTGCGCCTGCGATCCTTCGCCCGCGATCAGCAACGGCGGCCGCAACGCGAGCCCATCAGCCAGCGGCAACCACCAGTAGTCATCGAACGCGTTGGCGCCGCGAATGTTGTGCCGCGCGTTCGCCGCATGCGCAAAGCAAACGACGACGCCGCCATGATCGAGCAACCGCTGCGTCTCGTCGCGCCGCCGCAGCAGCACGTCCGCCAGCGTCACATCGGTCGGCGCCGCTGGCGTGTTGCGCACGACCTCATCCGCGAACGTCCGCGCCTCCGCGCCGGCGATCACCTCCTCGATCAGGATCGATGCCGCGTGCGGATCGATGACGAGCGCGTCGTAGTCGAAGAATGCCGGCGCGCTGATGACGTTGTAGTTGTCGACCTGCATGCCCGGCAGCGGGAAGCCGAGCGACAGGATGCGCCCGATGACGCGACGCTTCGCCGGCGTTTCGTCCACTGTCATGCTCAATCGTCGAGCGGCAACGTGCGCAGGAACTCGCGCAACCCCGGGCCGATGTCCGCACGTCGCATGCCGATCTCGATCGCCGCGGTCAGCAGCCCCAACGGCCGCCCCGTATCGTAGCGCCGCCCTTCGAATTCATACGCGAATACCGGCTGCGCCTGCATCAGCGCCGCCAGCGCGTCGGTGATCTGGATCTCGCGCCCCTTGCCGGGCGGCGTCTTCTCGATCATCTCGAAGATCTCCGGCGTCAGCACGTAGCGGCCGACGATGCCGAGACGCGACGGCGCGTCCTCAAGCTTCGGCTTCTCGACCAGCGACTCGACGCGCGTCACGCCGCCACCGACGTCGGTGCCGCCGACGATCCCGTATTGCTCGACCTCTGCATCGGCAACTTCTTCGACGGCGATCACGGAACCGCCGTGCTTCTCGAAGACGTCGATCATCTGTTTCGAGACGGGTGGATCGGCGACGAGCACGTCGTCCGGAAACATCAGCAGGAACGGCTCATCGCCGACAGCGTGCTTCGCCTGCAGCACCGCGTGTCCGACGCCCTTCTGCTCGGTCTGGCGGATGTACATGAAATCGGCGAGATCGCTGATGTGCTGCATCTCGGCGAGGCGGGCGAGATCGCCCTTCTCACGCAGCATCATCTCGAGCTCCAGCGATCGGTCGAAGTGATCCTCGACGGCGCGCTTGCTCGCCGCCGTGACGATGATCACCTGGGTCAGCCCGGCGCCGACCGCCTCTTCGACGGTGTACTGGATGATCGGCTTGTCGACGAGCGGTAGCGACTCCTTCGGCTGCGCCTTCGTCGCCGGGAGCATCCGCGTGCCGTACCCGGCCGCCAGCACCACCGCCTTCCGTACCCGCACGCATCCTCCTCCGCCGTCAAGCTGTTGCGGAATTGTAACGGCGGCTCACGCACACCGGCAATCAGCATTCGCGACAATAGGCCGCACCCCCCGCGTTGTGAGAAGGCATACCGATGAAGTACCTGTTGATGCTGAGCGGCGCGCTGCTCGCCGCCGCGTCCGTGATCGCCATCACCGCCCCGTCGTCACCCACATCCGCCGCCACCGTGAACGTCGACGCCACCGACGACGCTTCATCGAACTTCTTCTCGCCTGCAACGATCGACATCACGGTCGGCGATACCGTTACCTGGACGTTCTCCGGCGCGGCCGTGCACACCGTCACCCGATCAGGATTGCCCGAGCAGTTCAGCAGCGGCCCGCCGAAGCTCACCGGCGCCTTCCCGCACACATTTACGCAAGCCGGCTCATACACCTACGTCTGCGTCATCCACTCCGGTATGAACGGCACCGTGAACGTCACCGCCGCCGCCGCCGACACCGCAACCGCCGCCCCGCAGCCGACGGTCACCAATCCGCCATCGAACACGCCGCAATCGACATTCACCCCCGGCCCGAGCGCCACCGCCACCCCAACATCCATCGCCACGACGACCGCAGCGCAAGAGCCAGGTACTACGCCGATAGGCGTAGCGTCCTCGGCCGCCGACGCCGGCGTCGCCAGCGATGCATCGTCCCCGGCTGCGACGCCGATCGCGCAACAACTGCCCCGCACCGGCGATGCCGCATCCTCGCCGCGGGACTCCATCTGGCTAAGCATCCTGCTCGCGACGTCCGGCGCCGCCGGCATCGGGACGTCGATCGCGCTCCGCCGCAGACTCTAATACACATCCGAACGCGCCTTCGCGTCGTATTGCATGGCGAACACCGCCAGCAGCGGAGTCTGCTGTTGTCCCAGCACGGAGGCTTTCGCATGCGCCCACTGATTGCTCTCGGAACCGCGTTCCTCGCCGCTGCCGCAATCGTCGCCGCCCTGACGCTCCCCGGATCGACGGCCAACGCCGCAACCCAGAACGTCACCGTCTCCGACACCCTGGCCTTCATCGACGCCACGTCGAGCACCGGCACGACCACGATCACCGCCGGCGATACCGTCCACTGGACCTGGACAGGTTCGCTGCCACACTCCGTCACTGCCGACGACGGCTCGTTCGATAGCGCCGTGCATAGCGGCGGTTCGTTCCCGTTCGACCAGCCGTTCAACACGCCGGGCTCATACGCCTACCACTGCCAGATTCACGGCGGAGCCGGCGGCGTCGGCATGTCCGGCACGATCGTCGTGCAGGCCGCCGCAACCCCAACAAACACCGCGGCGGCTCCGACCAGCACCGCCGCCGCGACCAACACGACCGCCGCCGGCGCAACGAACACGCCCGCCACATCCGCCACTGCGGGCGCCAGCAGCACGTCCGCACCCGCAACGAGCACGCCTGTAGCCGCCGCGACGCAAGCGACGATCTCCGCATCGCCGACGCGCGCCGCAGCGGCCGCAGCCGCCGGCACGCAGCTCCCACGTACAGGCAACGGCTCCGAAGCGTCCCGTGGCAGCGTCTGGCTCGCGATCGCACTCGTCGCGCTCGGCCTGGCGACGTTCGCAGTCGCGGCAGCAATGCGTGTGCGACGTCAAGCATAGGACGCGGGACGAGTCCGTCTGTTAAGCTGCGGCGATGGGCACGTTCCTACATCCAATCGGCCTCCTGTCTGCCAACGGCGACCACGTGGAGACGATCGATGCGCCCGTCGACACGGGCTCGACGTTCTCCGCGATGCCCTCGACGATCCTCGATCGTCTCGGCGTCGAGTCGCACCGGAGCGTCTCGCTCAAGCTCGCCGATGGCCGCGTGGGCGAGCGTCGCATAGGCCGTGTGCTCGCCGAAATCGATGGCGTGCGAGAAGAGATCCTCTGCGTCTTCGCCGACGCCGGCGATCTCCCCACGATCGGCGACCACACCCTCGAAGCATTTCTACTCGCCGTCGATATCCCCGCCGAAGCTCTCTGGGCGTAAACCCATTCTCTGCTGCCAGTCGATGTCAGGAGCGGCGCCATCCCGCCCCCGCCGCTTGCTATCCTGAACCTGGTTCCACACCGCAAATGCCGCACCGCAACTGAGGCTCATGCCCGACTTTCAACTCGTATCTGACTTCCAGCCGACGGGCGATCAGCCGAGCGCCATCGAGGCGCTGGCCGCCGGCCTCAAGCGCGGCGATCGCGCACAGACGCTCCTCGGCGTCACCGGCAGCGGCAAGACCTTCACGATGGCGAACCTGATCGCTCAATACCAACGCCCAACGCTGGTTCTCGCCCCGAACCGCACCCTGGCGGCGCAGCTCTGCTCCGAGTTCAAAGACTTCTTCCCCGAAAACGCGGTCGAATACTTCGTCTCCTACTACGACTACTACCAGCCCGAGGCGTACATCCCCCGCACCGACACCTACATCGCCAAAGACGCCGACATCAACGAAGAGATCGACAAGCTGCGCCACGCCGCCACCCGCGCACTATTCGAGCGCCGCGACGTGCTGATCGTCGCCTCGATCTCGTGCATCTACGGTCTCGGCGAGCCGGAGGAGTACCAGAGCTTCGTCGTCCACGTCGAAAAGGGGCAACGCTTCGAGCGCTCGCGCATCATGCGCCGCTTCATCGACATGCAGTACGAACGCAACGACATGAACCTCGTACGGGGCAAGTTCCGCATGCGCGGCGACAGCGTCACGATCCAACCGTCGTACGAAGAGCTCGCCGTCCGCATCGACTTCTTCGGCGACGAGGTCGAGCGCATCATCGAGATCGACCCGCTCACCGGTGAACTGCTCGCGGAACGCGACGCGATCGACATCTATCCCGCAAAGCATTTCGTCACGTCGCACGACAAACTGCAGGACGCGATGCAAGACATCACGGCGGAGTTGCATGAGCGCCTCATCGAGCTGCGCGCCGAGGGCAAGATTCTCGAAGCGGCGCGGCTCGAAGAGCGAACAAACTACGATCTCGAAACTATGCGCGAAGCCGGCTACTGCTCCGGCATCGAGAACTACAGCCGCCACCTCGCCCGCCGCGCCGCAGGCAGCACGCCGTGGACGCTGCTCGACTACTTCCCCGACGACTTTCTCATGTTCATCGACGAGTCGCACATCTCCGTCCCCCAGGCGCGGGGCATGTACCACGGCGACGCGTCTCGAAAGTCCGTACTCGTCGAATACGGCTTCCGGTTGCCATCGGCGATGGACAACCGCCCGCTGAACTTTCAGGAGTTCGAAGCTCACATGAATCAGGTCGTCTTCGTGTCGGCGACGCCCGGCCCTCACGAGATGGCCGTGAGCGCCCAGATCGCCGAACAGGTCATCCGTCCGACGGGTCTGCTCGATCCGATCATCGAAGTGCGTCCGACGCGCAGCCAGATCGACGATCTGCTCGACGAGATCAAGCAGCGCGTCGCGCGCGGCGAGCGCTCGCTCGTGACGACGCTGACAAAGCGCATGGCCGAAGATCTCGCCGACTACCTGCGCGAGAGCGATGTCCGCACGCACTACCTGCACAGCGAAGTAGACACGCTCGAACGCGTCGAGATCCTTCGCGATCTCCGTCTCGGCGTCTACGACGTTGTCGTCGGCATCAACCTGCTGCGTGAAGGTCTCGATCTGCCGGAGGTCAGCCTCGTCTGCATCCTCGACGCCGACAAGGAGGGCTACCTCCGCAGCGGCGGCTCGCTCGTGCAGACGATCGGCCGCGCCGCGCGCCACGTCGATGGCCACGTGATCATGTACGCCGACAACATCACCGACTCGATGCGCTTCGCCATCGATGAGACCAACCGCCGGCGCGCCATCCAGCGCTCGTACAACGAGGAGCACGGCATCTCGCCCGAGGGCATCACGAAGGCGATCCGCGACATCACCGACCAAATCAAGAAGGTCGCCGAGGAGCGCGTCGAATACAACGTCAAGGATCTGCCGAAGGACGAGATGACGCGCCTCGTGAAGGATCTCGAATCGCAGATGAAGACCGCATCGAAGTCGCTCGAGTTCGAGAAAGCGGCGCTGCTGCGCGACCAGATCATCCAGCTGCGCAAGGCGATGCTTGACGATCAGTCCGCGCTCCACGAGTTTGCGCAGTCATCGTACGGCTCGCTCGGCGCCACGCCCCGCTCGCGCCCAGGCCGTTACCAACGGCGTGCGCCGGTGCGCGGCCGCCGCTAGATCACACGAATTCAGTCGTCACGTCGACGGGTCATCGCTTGATACAATGAACACGCAGGGGCTGATCGCCGCGATCAGGCCCCGTTCGTGTCGTCCGTAGCGTTTGGAGACGATGGATCTTTCCGCGCTGCTGCCTATTCTCGAAGAGACGGTCGGGCTCGATCGCCTCCGCCGCCGCATGGCCGCCGTCGGCGCGCTCACGCTCGGTGTCAGCGACGGCGCGAAGGCCGCCGTGCTGGCTGCGCTCGCGCGTGAGACCCGGGCGCCCGTCCTGATCGTCACTCCCAAGCCGCAGCAGGCGGACGCGATCACCGACGAGCTGCGCGCCTGGCTCGGCGACCACGTCGATCGCGTGCTCCCGTTCCCAGAGCGCGACGCGCTGCCGTACGAACGCCTCACGCCCGACGCCGACGACATCACCTGCCGGCTCCAGGTTCTCGACGCGCTCCACGCCGCGAACGCCAGCTCGCCACGGCCGATCATCGTCGGCTGCGCCGCCGCGATCGCACAGCGAACGCTGACACCGGACGAGCTCGCGCGCGCAACGATCGTCATCAGCCGCGGCGAGAAGACGAACCAGCACGATCTGCTGCTGGCGCTCGATGCCGGCGGCTACCGCATCGAGGCGCAGGTGGCGGCGCCAGGCGAGGCGTCGCGGCGCGGCGGCATCGTCGACGTCTGGCCGCCGTCCGAAGATCTGCCGCTGCGGATCGAGTTCTTCGGCGACGACATCGAGAGCCTGCGCGCGTTCGATCCCGCGACGCAGCGATCGTCCGACATGCGCGAGACGCTGCGCATCGGCCCGGCGCGCGAGCTGGCGATCGATGCGGCGCGGATGCGCGAGCTGGCGGCGCAGCTGCAGTTCGGCAACGTGCGCGGCGATGCCAGAGATCGCTTCTTCAGCGACAAGCAGTTTCTCGAGCAAGGCGCGGCGTTCGTCGGCGACGATTACTACGCGCCGTTTCTCGCAACGGGCACACTCCTCGATCACGTAACCTCACATCAACACGCGCTCGTCGTGATCGACGAGCCGGCCGACATCGCTTCGGTGCAGCAGGAGCGCGACGAGCAGTCGGCGGCATCGCGCAGCGAGCTGGAAGTGCGCGGTGAACTGCCGCGCGGCATGCCCGATCCGCACGTCCTCTGGCCCGAGCTCAGCGCCCGGATCGACACGATGCCGCGTCTAAACCTCTCGCGCTGGGCGATCGGCGACGCCGACGCGCCCGATGCCGGCGCCGCGATCCGGCTTCCGTTTGCGCCGGTCGCCGCGTATGGCGGCCGCCTCCGCGTGCTCGGAGAGGAGCTGACGAAGACGCTGCGAGACGGCCAGCAGATCGTCGTCGTATCGACGCAGTCCAAGCGCCTGGTGCAACTCCTCGAGGAGCACGATGTCTTCGCGCGCGAGGCGGTCGAGATGCAGCCGCTGCAACTCGGTCACGGCGCGATCACCGTCATCCACGGTTCGCTGCCCCACGGCTGGTCCGTGGGCGGCGAGCAAGGCGGGCTGACATTGCTCACTGACGCCGAAGTCTTCGGCTTCACGAAACAGCGACGGCCGCCGCCGCGCCGCGGATCCGCGCGCGATGCCTTTCTCGCCGACCTCAACGAAGGCGAATACGTCGTCCACATCGAGCACGGCATCGCGAAGTTCGCCGGCCTCGTGCGCAAGGGCGTGGACGGCAACGAACGCGAGTACCTTGAACTGCACTACGCCGACGGCGACCGTCTTTTCGTACCAACCGAGCAGGTCGATCGCGTCAGCCGCTACGTCGGGCCGAGCGAGCATCGGCCGTCGCTGACTCGCCTCGGATCGCAAGAGTGGTCGCGAGCGAAGGCGCGCGTCCGTCGCGCCGTGCAGGAACTCGCGAAGGAGCTGTTGCAACTCTACGCCTCGCGTGAGCTGGCGGAAGGCCACGCATTCCCGCAGGACACGGCCTGGCAGTCGGAGCTTGAAGCATCGTTCCCCTACGTGGAGACGGCGGACCAGGTCAGCGCCATCCACGACGTCAAGCACGACATGGAGGAGACGCGGCCGATGGATCGCCTCGTCTGCGGCGACGTCGGGTACGGCAAGACCGAAGTCGCCGTGCGCGCCGCATTCAAGGCCGTGATGGACGGCACGCAGGTCGCCGTCCTCGTGCCGACGACAGTGCTCGCCCAGCAGCACTACAACACCTTCCGCTCGCGACTCGCCGGCTTCCCCGTCCGCGTTGAGATGCTCTCGCGCTTCCGCAGCGACAAGGATCAGCGCCGCGTCGTCGCCGACGCTGTCTCCGGCGGCGTCGATATCGTCATCGGCACGCACCGCATCTTGCAGAAGGACGTTTCGTTCAAGAATCTCGGGCTGATCATCATCGACGAGGAACAGCGCTTCGGCGTCACGCACAAGGAGCGGTTGAAGCAGATGCGCGCGGAAGTCGACGTGCTCACGCTGACGGCGACGCCGATCCCGCGCACACTGAACATGGCGCTGACCGGCATCCGCGACATGTCGACGATCGAGACGCCGCCGGAGGAGCGCCTGCCGATCAAGACCTACGTCACGGAGTTCGACGAACATCTCGTGCACGAGGCGATCACGCGCGAGATGGAACGCGGCGGCCAGGTCTACTTCGTCCACAACCGCGTCCACAACATCGAGTTGATCGCCCGCCAGCTGCGCGACATCGTGCCCGAAGCGGAGATCCTCATCGGCCACGGGCAGATGGCGGAGGATCAGCTTGAGCGCGTCATGCTCGACTTCACCGAGGGCAAAGCCGATGTGCTGATCTGCACGACGATCATCGAGTCCGGCCTCGACATCCCCAACGTCAACACGATCATCATCAACAATGCCGACAAGTTCGGATTGGCGCAGCTCTATCAGTTGCGCGGGCGCGTCGGCCGTGGCGCGGCGCGTGCGCACGCGTACCTGCTATACGAGAGGCATCGATCGCTGAGCGAGATCGCGCAGAAGCGCCTGCAGACGATCTTCGAAGCGACGGAACTGGGCGCGGGATTTCAAATCGCGCTGCGTGATCTCGAGATTCGCGGCGCCGGCAACTTGCTCGGCGCCGAGCAGAGCGGCCAGATCGGCACCGTCGGCTTCGACCTCTATGTGAAGCTGCTCGCGGACGCTGTCGACGGCCTGAAGGCGCTGGCGCGCGGCGAACCGCCGCCGCCGTCGAAGATGCAGCCGCCATTGCAGATAGATGTGCCACTGACGGCGTTCATCCCCGAGAGCTACGTCGGCGATCTCAATCTGCGGCTGTCGCTGTATCAGCGTATGGCCGCGAGCGACACGCTCGATGCGGCCATCGACCTCGAACGGGAACTCGGCGATCGCTTCGGCACACCGCCGTCGCCGGTCCGCAATCTGCTCTACATCGTGCGGCTGCGGGCGCTGGCGCGGCGCGCGAACGTGGCCTCGATCGCGCGCGAAGAGACGCCGTCGGCGCAGTCGATGCTCGTCGTGCGCGCCCTCGACGGCTACGATGTGCGCCAGCAGATCTCACCATCGAAACGGCGAGAGTTGGAGTCGTCCGGCGTCATGACGATCGGCCACAACCAGATCCGCATCGATCTCGCCGCCGCCGGCGATTCCTGGCGCGACGTTTTGGCGGCAGCCCTCGAAGCCGCCGCCGTTGCAGACCTGGCGGCGTAGCTTCGCCGCAGTCCTCTACAGATCCATCACGAAGACGACGCCACCGCCGTGATGCAGCGCGTCGCGGAATCCAAACGCGAGATAGAAGGCGATCGCATCCTGCCAGTCGTCGTTCGTGGTCAGCACGACGCGCCCACATGACGTCTCTCTGGCATGTTCGACGAGGCGATCGAGTAGTGCCCACGCAACGCCGCGACGACGGTGGGCGGCTGATGTTGACATCCGCCGAACGACGGCGCTGCCGGTGCCGTCACGCACGATCACGCCGGTGCCGACGATCTGGCCGTCGCACTCAGCGACGAGGAATAGCCCGTCCGCGTACGACGTTGCAATGTCATCGAGATCGGGATTCATCGTTTCGTCGATGAAGCCGAAATGGCCGCCGAGACCTTCGAGGATCAGACGCCGCGCCGCGTCCTGATCGCGGTCCTCGAAGCGACGCACCAACACTGTATCGACGAGATTCATCGCGGCCTCCCGCTAGCCATCGATCCAGCCGGGATTCGATACTTCGAGTTTGGCGTGCACAGTATCGCGGACTTGGGCGAGGACGAGATCGCGAAAGGCGCCGCTGTCAGCATCGCCTTCGCGGATGCGCTCTGATAGTTCTTCGCTGCGTGCGCGTAGCGCCTCGCGGAGCGCCGACGTCGTTGCCGGGCGGGTGGCGGCGCCGAGCACGTGATCGAGGCCGCGCCATTCGACATCGAGTTGGCGCTCTTCGTGCTGCAGTTCGCGGCGCACGATGCGGATGACGTTCGTCGCGACGCGGGCGTTGTACTTCGGCGCGCCTTCGAGCGCGGGAATGAGCTGCTCATCGAGCAGCAGTTCGACGCCGCGCAATAGCTCGTCGACAGTTGGACGATCATGCATGTTTGACTCGCCTCCCAATCACAAGCCGCCGGTTACGAGCCGATCAGCTCGAGGAGCTCCCACTCCGTCTCCGCCGTTCGTCGGCCGATCGCCGCCAGCTCGACGCTCTTTGATTGTCCGGTGAGGTACGTTTGCGCCTGGCTTAGACAGATCACGCCCCAACGCAGGTTGCCGAAGACTTCCCACCAGCGCACTCGCTCCGCATCGACCTTCTCGCCGCCCGCGGCCTCGTACGCGGCGAAGAAGGTCTCGCGATCGCCGATGCCGCCGACCGGCTTCGGGCCGCCGAAACGCCATGATCGTACGCAGATGAACCCCATATCCTCCATCGGGTCGCCGACGTGCGCCAGCTCCCAGTCGAGCACGACGCGCAGCCCCTCCGGCCCGAAGAGCATGTTGCCGATGCGAAAGTCGCCGTGCACAAGAGACCGCCGTTCGGGCATTTCGCCTTTGATTGATGTTTGCCGTTTGGCGTCGGTTTGCCGCAGCCATCGAAACGCCAGCTCGAACGCGGGATGCGGCTCCGGCGCGATGGCGCGGAAGATCTCCTCGTATCGATCGACTTCGTACATCGCCGGCGAGATCGCGTCTGGGGGCGCCGGCAGAGCGTCTAGGCCTTCGCTGTCGAGCGAGATGGCGTGGATCTGGGCGAGGACGTGGCCTAGTTGGGCCGGCATGGCGTCGCGGGCGGTGGCGTAGATGTCCTCGCGGAGCAGGCGGCGCGGCAGCGTTTCGCCTTCGATGCGGCGGACGAAGAAGGACTCGCCGTCGCCGATTGAGTCGTCGCTGAAGAAGATTGGCTCCGGCGCGGGGACGCCGGCGGCGAAGGCTGTCGCCATCAGCTGATACTCTTGCGCGCGCGAGAGCGTCTTCGGCGCGCCCCGCACGTCGCGCTGCCAGATCAGCGGCAGCGTCTCGGGATCGGCCCCGGCGCGTTCGATCGTGGCGTCGAGCGACCAGGTCTCACGCGAGGCGCCGCCGGTGAGGCGTCGCAGGCCGGAGACGCGCACCGCCGTCGCGCCCGTCTCGCGGGCGACGAAGCGTTGAACGCGGGCGATGAGTTCGGCTTCGGCTTCGATGGTCATCTGCTGTTCGCGTGATCCTTCGGGCTACGGGTGCGGCATTGGCCGGCGACCGTCGATGGCGGAACTGCGGCGAGGGCAACCGACGCGGGCGGCCACACCGGGCCGCCCCTACGACGACCGACGCGCGGGGTCACGATCTGCGTTGGCCGACCGTCCGGTGATCTCGCCTAGGAGATCACGACTCGGTTACTTGATCCAGGTATTCGGAGAGGCCGTAGCCTATGGCTTCGCCGCAGCGGTACTCGGTCATGCCTTCGCCTACATGAGTCGTCATGCCTTCGCGGCGGTTGCGGAGGGGGATGAAGCCCATGACTTTGCCGGTGACATCGAGCTGCTCGCCGGTGTTCAGTTTGAGGTGGGCGACGAGGTCGCGGTGGAAGAGGCCGTTGTCCTCAAAGTCGGTCTCGATATCGACGCCAACGATCTGGTCCATCTTGTCGCCCCGGACGACGACGCCGCCCTGCGATCGGTGCTCGGGGTCGCGCCAGATCGTCGAGACCATGGCGTGGAAGTCGGGGGCGAAGTTGATCGTCAGCCAGCGGTAGGAGTAGATCGCCTGCCAGTAGCGCGGGCCCCAGGAGTGATCGCGCAGCCCGAGGCCGTCGATCTGCTGGACATCGCCGTCGATCTCGACGGTGCCGTGGACGCGCATGTGCTGCTCGTAGTGGGCCTTGGCGAACTCCTTCTCGGGATCGACGACGGTGTGGCGGGAGCCGCTGCTGCCGTAGACGGGGCCGCTCGCTTCGTGGATGAGATCGACTTTGACGCGCTTGTGCGGGTTGTTCTTGAAGGCGGTTCGCGGGTCGGCCATCTGCGCCGGCTCGGCGAGGTGGACGGCGGAGCCCTCGTAGACGGTGCGGAGCTGCTCCATCGGTTTGATTGTCTCGAAGCGCATTCCGCCGGCGTTCATGGCGTCATTCGTGGTGATCTCGGGGCGCTTGTACTGGAAGAGGACGCTGCCGTCGGGGAGGTAGAGGGTGAGGGTCATCTCGGCGTAGCCCTCGTTGGCGCGGTTGCCGAGGCGGAGGAAGCCGCCGCTGCCGCGGGCGCGGTCGAAGAAGTTGAAATACATGCTCTCGTTGAAGTTGGATTCGGGGCCGAGGGGGTGGGTGTAGTCGTCCTGAGCTGTCAGGTCGCCGTAGATCTTCGTCTCCATGTCGCCTCTCAGTCTGTCGTTGTGTGCGCCGCCGGTGGTCGGAGTGTAGCGGTCTCCGAGCGAATGTTTCACGTGAAACATTTGTGCTATTTCGTCGTGGGCTGCGCTCCGTCGCGGTCGAAACAAATCGCGAATAATAACTGGTCAAGTGGTCAACCGATTCGGGCGGTGTTGCGCATTGGCATGGGGCTGAGGCGCAGTGGTGCGAGGTTAGGGTACGGCGATTGGCTGCGATGTCAAAGTGTGTTGTGGCACGACCTAACCCCCCAAGCCCCCTTCCCGATGCGGGAAGGGGGAGTTCGATGGTGCTGGCCCAACGAGCACCGGCCACATGTCACGGCAGACATCCAACACCAAAGAGCAAATGGCGCAAAGACGCGCGGACGTCCAATCTGTTGGCTTTGGGGTGGTGACATGGTGCGCGGGCTGGCCGAAGATGAGGTTGGAGGCTTTGGCGGTCATTTTGGCCGACATTGCCTTTTTCGTTTCTATGACGGTGTGTCACCCGCATTCTGCGTCGTCGTCGGACTGCTTGTAGCGGTGTCGCAGAGATACCATGGCACCTGCGGTTCTTCGGCTGCGCTCGGGATCGTATATGGGCGGCTTCGCCGCGCACACCCGCGGATCAAACGTTTGGTGGCAGCCGCGCACCTCACCCCGGCCTTCGGCCACCCCTCTCCACGCTGTGGAGAAGGGATCGGTTCGACGATTTGAAGCTGCTACGGGGAGAGTTTCAGGGCAATGACAGTGTGCCACCGCATTCTGCGTCGCCGTGGGACTACTTTTATTGCCGTAACGGGGAGACACCACGGGCAGCTGCGGTTCCTCGGCTGCGCTCCCACGACAATGGTGTTCCGTGGTTGGACTGCTGCTGTGGTGCCATCGGAGAGATTCCTCGGCTGCGCTCGGAATGACAGTTGGTGCGGGGCGACGCGATTGACGCTGTTGGAGGAAGCGCGTCGCTCATCATGACGCGCGCGTTCTTGTGTGGGAGTCGCCACCATCGCAGAGCACGCGCGAGATCGCGGCGTTATTTGAGGGAGTGCTGGGGAACTGGAGCGTCGGGGGCTAGCGCTTGGTGTATTGAGGGGCTTTGCGGGCGCGCTTTAGGCCGACTTTCTTGCGTTCTTTCATGCGGGAGTCGCGGGTGAGGAGGCTTTGGCGGCGGAGGACGGGGCGGAGCGATTCGTCGCTGACGGCGAGGGCGCGGGCGATGCCGTGGGAGAGGGCGCCGGCCCAGCCGGTGATGCCGCCGCCGGCGATCTTCGCCTGGACGTTAAAGCGGCTGTCGGCCATAGCGGCCTTCAGCGGCGCCAGCACAGCGCGGCGGTGCGTGCCGCTGGGGAAGACATCGAGATAGCCACGGCCGTTGACCATGATCTCGCCGGAGCCGGGGTAGAGACGGACGCGCGCGACGGATGTCTTGCGCCGCCCGGTGCCGTAGAAGTAACGCTCGCTCGTTGCCATAGTCGCCTGTCCTGCTAGGCCGACGCCGATTCGGCGCGGCTCTTCGGCTTACCGGCGTTCACCTGCGATTGATGCGGGTGATCCGCCCCTGCGTAGACCTTGAGGTGCTTGAGCAGCTTCGCGCCGTGCGCGTTGTGTGGCAGCATACCCTTCACGGCGTATTCGATCACGCGCTCGGGCTTCGTCGCGAGCAGCTTTTCCTGCGAGATCGACTTGAGGCCGCCCGGATACATCGAGTGGCGGTAGTACTTCTTCTCGTTCATGTCGCCGGAGATCTTGATCTTCGCGGCGTTGATGACGATGACGAAGTCGCCGTTTCCCATCGAAGGCGAAAACGTCGGGCGGTTCTTGCCGCGGAGTGTTGCGGCGATCTCGGATGCAAGCCGGCCGAGCGCTTTGCCCTCGGCGTCGACGACATGCCACTCCTCGGTGATCTCGCTCGCTTTGAGTACGTAGGTCGTCATGGTGATCTTCCGTTCTCGCGATGCGGCGCTCCGCATCTCTCCGTATGTCCCGGACATACGCTATTCGCTTCCGCTATCCGACGGGTCAAACGTGAACCCGTCGTACGTCACCTTCACCAGATACAACCCGCAGGCCGGCGCCGTTGGCCCGATGCTCGACGGCGTCGCCGCGACGAGCGCGGCCTCGAGCGCTTCCTGTGTCATGCGGCCGAGACCGATCTCGACCAGCGGCCCGACCGTGCGCCGCACCTGATGCGGGAGGAAGGCTTGCGCCTCCATCTCGATGCTCAGCTGCTCGCAGCGCGCGCGCACTTCGCATCGCTGTAGCGTCCGCTGCGTGCGGCCGTCGAACGGCGGCGCAAACGCCGCGAAATCATGCGCTCCTTCGAGCGCGGTTGCCGCGCGCTGCATCGCGACGATGTCCAGCGGCTTCGCCACGTGCCACACGCGGCCTCGATCGATAGCCGGGCGCATGGGCAGATTGACGATGCGGTACCGGTACAACCGCCGCGTCGCGTGACGTCGCGGATCGAAGTTCGCCGCCGCGTCTCTCGCCTGGCGGACGACGATGTCCGGCGGGAGAAAGTGGTTCAGCCCGCGCGCGACTTCCGCCGCGGTCAGTCGCGACGACACGTCGAACGCGGCGACCTGGCCGAGCGCGTGGACGCCGGCGTCGGTGCGACCCGCAAACGCGGCGCGCACCGATTGGCTTGTTAGGTTGTTAACCGCGGCTTCCAGCTCCGATTGGATGCTGGGGCCGTTCTCCTGATACTGCGAGCCGCAATACGCGGTCCCGTCGTACTCCAACAATACGGCGATGCGGCGCGCCGCGATCGCGTCGCCGTCCATCGCCTATCCCGCGCGCTCGACGAGCTCGAGCTGCGCCATCGGCGCCGAGTCGCCGTGACGCGGGCCGAGCTTGATGATCCGTGTGTAGCCGCCGGGCCGCGTTGTGAAGCGCGGCGCGATCTCATCGAAGAGCTTCTTCACGACGTCCTTGTCGATGATGTACGCCGCAGCCATGCGCCGCGCGTGCACGGTGCCGTCTTTGCCGAGAGTGATCATCTTCTCGGCGATCGGCCGCACTTCCTTGGCCTTCGCCTCGGTCGTCCTCATGCGCTCGTGGCGCAGCAGGTCGGCGACGAGGCCGCGGAGCAGGGCGCGCCGCTCATCGCCGCAGCGGTCGAACTTGCGACCGGAGATCTTATGTCGCATGTTAGTCCTCCCGGTCTTTCCGGTGCATCAGTTCGGACGGGTCTTCGCCCGCCTCACGCAGCGCCTCGATGAGGGCTGCGCCGAGCGGGCTGAGGTCTTCGCCATCTTCTCCGGACGCGGCGCTGGATGGCGCGCGGCCGAGGGGCATGCTGCCGTTCAGTCCTTCTTCGCCGTCGTCATCGGACGGGACGAGCAGGTTGAGCTCGATCAACTTGTCGCGGAGCTCGTCGTACGACTTGCGGCCGAAGTTGCGCAGCGAGAGGAGTTCATCCTCGCTCTTCTCGAGCACGGCGCCGACGGTCATAAGGCCGCTGCGCTTGAGGCAGTTGTAAGCACGCACCGAGAGATTCAGGTCTTCGATCGGCATGTTGTACTTGTCCGGCGGCAGCGACGTGCCGACGCCGAGGCCGCGATCAACCGTGGGGGGCAACGGCTTGCCGAGGAGCGCGAACATGCGCATCTCGTCGACGAGAATGTCGGCGCTCTTGCTGATCGCGTCGACGCCGCTTGTCGTGCCGTCGGTCCAGACTTCGAGCGTCAGCTTGTCGTAGTTGGTCATCTGGCCGACGCGCGTGTGGGTGACGTGGAAGTTCACGCGCCGCACGGGCGAGAAGATGGCGTCGACGGGGATAACGCCGATCGGCAGACCGTCGCTCTGGCCGGCGGGCGCGTAGCCCTGGCCGGGCTCGACGTTGAGTTCGACGGTGAGGCGAGCGTCGGCGGAGTCGAGCGTCGCGAGCTGGAGTTCGGGGTTCACGATCTCGTAGTCGGCGGTGAGCTGGATCGACTGCGCGGTCACGGGGCCTTCGCCCTGGGCTTCGAGGTAGAGCTTCGCCGGGCGCTCGGCGAGCGCGCGCAGCCGGAGCTCCTTGATGTTGAGGAGGAACTCCGTCGTGTCTTCCTTCATGTGCGGAATCGTCGAGAATTCGTGCTCGACTTCTTCGATGCGCACGGACGTCACCGCCGCGCCGGGGAGCGAGCTAAGAAGCACGCGACGCAGCGCGTTGCCCAGTGTCGTGCCGAAACCCGCGGCGAGCGGCTCGGCGACGATGCGCACGTACGTCTCGGTCTCTTCTTCTACCTCGATGTGCGCGGGCTCAAGATCGTTCAACGTTGTCCTCCCTGGGCGGTCAGCTGGCAGTTCCGTCGCCAGAATCCGGCGCGCTTCAAGCGCTTGCATCGCCATTAACGTGAGTAGTATTCGACGATGACCGCCGGGTCGAACTTCGAAGGCGTATCGCTGATCACAGGCGTCTGGACGATGCGGCCGGTCATCTGACCGCCATCAACGTTCAGCCACGATGGCGCGGATTTGTTCGCCATGTTGACCTGCGCGATCTTGTAGTACTCGTTCTTCTTCGCGGCGGGCGTCCAGCCGATGACGTCGCCGGCGCGCGTCGCGGCCGACGGCACATCGGTCTTGCGGCCGTTGAGCATGATGTGGCCGTGGCGCACGACCTGCCGCGCCTGCTTGAGCGAGTCGGCGAAGCCCATCTTGTGGACGATGTTATCGAGACGCATCTCGAGCAGGCGCACGAGGTTCTCGCCGGTGACGCCGGGCAAACGCACGGCGTCCTTGTAGTAGCTCACGAACTGCTTCTCGAGCACGCCGTAGGAGTTGCGCGCCTTCTGCTTTTCGCGCAGCTGAAGCGCGCGATCAGAGAGCTTCCGGCGGCGCGTTTGCGGCGGTCCGGGCGGCTGCGGCCGCTTATCGAGCGTGCACTTCGTGACGCATTTGTCGCCTTTGAGCATCAGCTTCTCGCCATAGCGGCGGCAGATGCGGCAGACCGGTCCTGTATATCGAGCCATAATCTCCTCCGGTCGCCTACACGCGCCGTCGCTTGGGTGGCCGGCAGCCGTTGTGTGGTACCGGGGTGGAATCTTTGATGCTGAGTACAGTGAGGCCGCTCGACTGGAGCGCGCGGACGGCGGCTTCGCGACCGCTGCCGGGACCTTTGATGAGGACGTCGACCTGGCGCAGGCCGTGCTCCATCGCGCGGCGGGCGGCGCCTTCGGCGGCGATCTGCGCGGCGTACGGCGTGCTCTTGCGGGAGCCTTTGAAGCCGGATGCGCCGGCACTCGCCCACGACAGCACGTTGCCGTTGGGATCGGTCAGCGTGATCTGCGTGTTGTTGAACGTCGACTGGATGTAGGCGCGGCCACGCGGCACGGACTTTCGTTCGCGCTTGCGTCCCTTGCTCTTCGTCGCTGCCTTTCGATCGGCCATGCCTCTCCTCTGCGCCCGTCGCGCTCAGGAACTACCCCGGTTCGGTTCCGGTTACTTCTTGGCCAGCGCCTTGCGCTTGCCGGCCACCGTACGGCGCGCCCCGCGCTTCGTCCGCGCGTTCGTCTTCGTCCGCTGTCCGTGCACTGGCAGGCCGCGGCGGTGGCGGATGCCGCGGTAGCAGTTGATCTCGATCAGCCGCTGGATGTTCTGGCGCACTTCGCGCCGCAGGTCGCCTTCCACCGTGTGCGCTTTGTCGATGATCTCGCGGATGCGGTTCACTTCGTCGTCGGTGAGGTCGCGCACTTTCGTGCCGCCGTTGACCTGCGCCTGCGTGACGATGTGCTTCGACGCCGTGGCGCCGATGCCGAAGATGTACCGCAAGGAAATATCGACCCGCTTGTCGCGGGGAATGTCGACGCCGGCGATTCGTGCCATATCCTCTTACCCCTGCCGCTGCTTGTGCTTTGGTATCTCACAGATCACGCGCAGCACTCCATGCCGACGGATGATCTTGCACTTATCGCATCGCTTCTTGATCGAAGCTCGTACTCTCATGTCCCCAGTCGCTTTCAGCGCGAAGTCGCGCTATCTGAATCGATATGTGATCCGCCCGCGAGCGAGATCGTACGGCGACAACTCGACGAGCACGCGGTCGCCGGGCAGCACCTTGATGAAGTTCAGTCGGATCTTCCCTGAGATGTGGGCGAGAACCTGGTGGCCGTTGGGTAACTCCACCTTGAACATCGCGTTCGGCAGGGGCTCCCTCACAACGCCCTCTACCTCTATCGCGTCCTTTTTTGGCATGCGCTCCTTCCCCGAGCAGCAAACTCAAGCAAATTGTTATACCAAATACCGCGGGTTTACGCTAACGAAAAGTTTTATATGTCGCTCCACAATGATTACGGCACCGTCAATACGACCGGATCGCCATCCGTGATCGCGATCGTGTGCTCGAAATGCGCTGCCCAGCTTCCGTCGATCGTGACGACAGTCCATTCGTCGGAGAGCTGCTTCGTGTGCCAGTCGCCGACGGTGACCATCGGTTCGAGCGCGAGCACCATGCCCTTCTTCAGCACCGGACCGCGATCTTCGGGACCGTAGTTCGGCACCTGCGGCTCCTCGTGCATATCGCGCCCGACGCCGTGTCCGCAATACTCCCTCACGACGCCGAAGCCGTGCGACTCGATGACCTGCTCGATGGCGTGGGACGCTTCGCCGAGCCGCGCACCGGGTCGCAGATGCGAAATGCCAGCCGCCAGCGCCTCTCGCGTTACGTCAACTAGCTCTCGCATGCGCGGCTTGGCGTCGCCGACCGTGACGCTGATCGCGTGGTCGGCAACGAATCCCTTGTATGTGCAACCGAGGTCGACGCTGACGACGTCGCCGTCCTGGATCACACGCTTACCTGGAATGCCGTGGACGATCTCTTCGTTCACGGAGACGCATACCGTGGCGGGATAGCCGTGATAGCCGAGAAAGGTTGGCGCGACCCCGTGCCTGGCGAATTCTGTACGGACGATCTTGTCCAGACTCTTCACGACAACGCCCGGCCGCACGGCATCGAGCACTTTGTTCATCGTCTGCGCGACGATGCTGCCGGCCTGCCGCATGACGGCGATCTCGTCGTCGGATTTGAGGATGATGGGCATCGTGCTGCTACTTCCCGTCCGCATCGACGCCGAGCGCCTGCAACAGTGATGCGGTGACGACGGGGATCTCCGGCAGCCCATCGACTTCTTTCAAGCGGCCGCCCTTACGGTAGTGATCGAGCAGCGCTGCGGGCGGCTTCTGCACCTGCAGGCGCGTCCGGATCGCGTCGGGCGTATCGTCGGTGCGTCCGGATTCTTTGGCGCGGCCGAGCAAGCGCTCGACGAGCACGTCATCGGGGCCGGTGATGTTGATGGAGATGTCGATCGCTTTGCCTTCGCGCTTGAGCGCTTCATCGAGCGCTTCCGCCTGCACGAGCGTGCGCGGGAAGCCGTCGAGGATGAATCCTTGACCTGCATCCAGCTCGGCGAGCCTCGCCATGAACATATCGATCACGAGCTGATCCGGGACGAGCAGACCCTTATCCATGTAGTCCTTCGCCATCGTCCCCAGCTTCGTACCTTCGTTGACATGCGCGCGCAGCATGTCGCCCGTCGAGATGTGCGCCCATCCCGTGCGCCCGGCAACGATGGCGGCCTGCGTGCCCTTGCCGACGCCGGGCGGCCCGAAAAAGATGACGTACATCTAGCGGATGAACCCCTCGTAGTTACGCATGAGGAGTTGCGCTTCGAGCTGTTTCATCGTGTCGATGACGACACCGACGACGATCAGCAATCCGGTGCTGCTGATCGTTAACTGGCCGCTCGAGTTGATATCGAACCAGTTCGTCGCCAGGTACGGGATGATCGCGACGATGCCGAGGAAGATCGCGCCGGCCCAGGTGATGCGGACGAGGACGCGCATGATGTATTCGCTCGTCGGCCGGCCGGGCCGGATGCCGGGCACAAAGCCGCCTTGTTTCTGGAGGTTCTCGGCGAGGTTCTGCTGCTGATACGTGACGAACGTATAGAAGAAGCTGAACGCGACGACGAGCAGGAACACGAAGACGTAGAAGCCAGGGCTGCCGCTGCTACGCGCATTGTTGCCGGGCGAGATGAAGTCGCTGATCCAGGTCGTCGCGCTGCGCACCCACGGCGTCGTCGACTGATCGTGGATGAACTGCGCGGCGTACGCCGGCAGGATGACGATCGAGAAGGCGAAGATCAGCGGGATCATACCGGCGGAGTTCACCTTCAACGGGATATGGCTCTGCCCGGACTGTCTATACATCTTGCCCGCGCGGAAGACGCTCTTCGCGTATTGCACGGGAATCTTGCGCACGGCCTCCTGCATGAAGACGATGGCGCCGACGAGCAGCACCGTCAACACCGCGAGAATGAGAATCGCGAAGATGCCGATCGTCGAGTTGAAGAGCTGGTTGAGCAGACCGGGCATGCCGGCGACGATGCCACCGAAGATGATCACGGAGATGCCGTTGCCGATGCCGTTCTCGGTGATCAGCTCGCCGATCCAGACGAGGAAGAGCGTGCCGGCTGTCAGCGAGAAGAGCGCCGTCACGGTCACGAGGGCGTTGCTTCCGCTCAGTGACGGGTTGAACATGGCGGTCGCCGCGGCGCCACCAGAGTTGCTGACGATCTGGTGGAGGATGACAAGCTGCGCGAAGCCCTGGACGAAGCACAGCGGCACCGTCATCCAGTGCTGGTACAGCTCGAGCCGATGCCGGCCAGCTTCGCCTTCCTTTTGCAGGTTGCCGAGCGAAGGAAAGATTGGCGTGATCAGCTGCATGATGATGGTGGAGGTGATGTACGGATAGACGCCGAGCGCAGCGACGCTGACGCGCTTGAGCGCGCCGCCGCTGAACAGGTTGAAGAAGCCCAGCAGCTTGCTCTGATTGAACGCGCTCTCGAGCTGGCTCGGATTGACGCCGGGGATGGGGATGTGGGCGACGAAGCGGAAGACGATGAGCATCGCCGCCGTGAAGAGCAGCTTTTTGCGGATATCCGGTTGGGCGACGGCGTCGAACACCGCCTGCAGAAGTCGCGGGCGATTGGCGGCTGCTTGCTGTCTGCTCGCTGCGAGCGCCATCTATGCCTCTTCGGTCCCTGCCTCAGTTTCGCCGGCGTCGTCGTCAGAAGCGGCGGCGGCGGCGGATTTCTTCTTGCCTTTGGCGACTTTGGCTTCGGCGTCGTCCTCTGATTTCTTCTGCGTGCGCGCCTTCTCGACGGCCGCGGCAGCGGCCTTACGGACGCGCACCGAGTTCGGCTTCGCCTCCGCCGGCTTCTCTTGCGGCTCGCCGTTCAACCATACCACGCTGCCACCGGCGGCCTCGATCTTGCTCTGCGCGGACTTCGAGAAGCTCGCCGCGGCGACCTTGATGGCGACGGTCAGTTCGCCCTCACCGAGAATCTTTACGGGCTTGGGTGTACGGACGAGCTTGGCCGAGCGCATCGCCTCGGCGTTGACATCGGCGCCGGCGGCGAAGCGCGCCAACATGCCAACGTTCACTTCCTCGTAGTCGACCCGGAACGGGTTACGGAAGCCGCGCTTGTAGGCCATGCGGCGGACGAGCGGCAGCTGGCCACCCTCGAAGCCGGGGCGGACGCCACCGCCGGAGCGGGCCTTCTGGCCCTTCATGCCCTTCGTCGAATACGTACCGTGGCCGCTGGCGTTGCCACGGCCGATCCGCTTGCGCTTGTGCGTGGCGCCGGCGGGCTGGCGGAGTTCGTGCTGCTGCATCTACGCACCCTCCCCGTCGCGCTCCACGCTCACGAGGTGCCGCACCTTCGTGACCATGCCGTGGATCGTCCGGTTGTCGTCGTGCTCGACCGTCTGCCCGAGCTTGCGCAGGCCGAGCGCTCGGATCGTGCGCTTCTGGTCGATCTTCTGGTTGATTCCGCTGCGTTCCCAGGTCACTCTGATCTTGGCCATCGCTAGGCTCCTGCCGCTGGCGTTGCGGCGCGCGTCCGCGGGGCGGCGCCGGCCGTCGGCGATTCGGCGCGCGCGCGGGCGGCGGCGCTCCGGCGGCGGGCGATCTCCGTCTTCACATCTTTGAGCTCGCTCAGCCCCTGCATCGTCGCGCGCACGACGTTGATGGCGTTCGATGAGCCGAGGGACTTCGTGAGGACATCCTTGATGCCGGCCGACTCCATGACGGCGCGCACACCGCCGCCGGCGATGACGCCGGTGCCGGGCGACGCCGGCTTCATCATGATCTTCGCGGCGCCAAAACGCGCGATGATCGGGTGGGCGATCGTCGACTTGTTCATCGGCACCTTGATCAGGCTCTTGCGCGCGACGGCTGATCCCTTGCGGATGGCCTCGGGCACTTCGTTCGCCTTGCCCATGCCGGCGCCGACGTGGCCGTTGCCGTCACCGACGACGACCACGGCGCTGAAGCTAAAGCGGCGTCCGCCCTTCACCACCTTCGAAACGCGGTTGATGAAGACGACCTTCTCTTGCAGGTCCAGCTCGCGCGCTTCGATCTTTCGTTCTCGTGCCATCATCGCATCGTCCTTGTCCCGCTTTGGCGGGCGCTCTTCGTTAGAACTTCTAGAACTTCAGGCCCGCTTCGCGCGCCGCATCGGCGAGCGCCTTGACGCGACCGTGGTACTTGTTGCCGCCTCGATCGAACACTACCTGCTTCACGCCGACGTCGATCGCCTTCTTCGCGACAGCGTCTCCGACGGCCTTCGCGCGCGCCGACTTATCGCCGTCGCCTTCTTTCAACGCCTTCTCGATCGAGCTGGCGGCGGCGAGCGTGTGGCCGCGGGCATCGTCGATCACCTGCGCGTAGATGTGCGTGCTGCTGCGATACACCGCCAGGCGCGGCCGTTCGGCCGTGCCGGATACGGTCTTGCGGACGCGTTCGTGGCGTCGTACGCGAGCTGCGCGCGCGGTCTTGTTGCCCTTCATCTACTTCCCTGCCTTGTTCGCCACGGCGAGCCTTGAGTCGCACATGCCATTGCGTTTGCACACACCTAGTCTCGCAAACATTCGTCTACTTCCCTGCCTTGCCGGCTTTTCCGGCCTTGCGTCGCACATGCTCGCCAAGATATCGGATGCCCTTGCCCTTGTACGGCTCCGGCTTGCGTACTTTGCGGATGTTCGCTGCCACCTGGCCGACGAGTTCTTTGTCGATGCCGCGCACGTGGACGCGCGTCGTGCCTTCGACCTCGAGCTTGATGCCATCCGGTGGGACCACTTCGACGGGGTGCGAGAAGCCGACGGCCAGCGTCACCTTCTCACCCGATTGCGTCACGCGATAGCCGACGCCCTGCAGCTCCAGCGTCTTCGTGTAGCCATCGGCGACGCCGGTCATCATGTTGGCAAGCAGCGATCGCGAGAGGCCGTGCAGCGCGCGCGACTTCTTCTCGTCGTCGGGGCGCGTCACGACGATGCGCGTCTCTTCGACATCGAAGCCGATGCCGGCGGGGAACTCGCGGACGAGCTCGCCCTTCGGACCCTTGACCGTGACGGTGGAGCCGTCGATCTGGATCTGGACACTCTTCGCTACGGGGATCGGAAGACGACCTATTCGTGACATAGCCCTACCATACGTAGCAGATCACTTCGCCACCGATGCTTCGGCGCCAAGCGTCCTGCCCCGACATGACGCCCTGCGGCGTCGATAAGATGGCGATCCCGAGACCCCCGTAGACGCGAGGGATCTCGCGTTTCTGCACGTACACGCGCAGTCCCGGCTTGCTGACGCGCTGCAGCCCGTTCAGCACCGGCTCCTTCTTGCCGGTGTAGTGCAGGTGGACGCGCATCAGCTTGCGGTTCGCCTCGTCCGTCATCTCGTAGCTGTGGATGAAGCCTTCCGCCTGCAAGACGTTGGCGATCGCCACTTTCATCTTCGATGCCGGCATCGTGACAAACTCATGCTTCGCCATCACCGCATTGCGGATGCGGGTCAGCATGTCCGCGATTGGATCCGTCATATTCAAGGCTTCCGCCTCCTCGTTCATCCGCGCTCTCGCTCGCGCGAGCTACGGAAAGGGCCGACCGGCCCGCGCGCTATTCGCTTACCAACTCGATTTCTTCACGCCGGGCAGCTGCCCCTTCAGTGCGTGACCGCGGAAGCAGATGCGGCACATACCGAAGTGCCGGATGTACGCCCGCGGACGGCCGCAGATCTTGCAGCGGTTCTTCTTGCGAGTCGAATACTTCGGCTCGCGGTTGGCTTTGACGATCATCGATGTCTTGGCCATCTCTACTGGTTCTCCTTCGCGAAGGGCATGCCCATCAACTCGAGCAGCTTGCGGCCCTCTTCGTCCGTCTTCGCCGTCGTGATGATGTTGATCTGCATGCCGCGAATCTTGTCGACCTTGTCGTAGTCGATCTCGGGAAAGATCAGCTGCTCGCGCACGCCGAGAGCGAAGTTGCCGCGGCCGTCAAAGGCCTTCGTCGGCACGCCGTGAAAGTCACGGATGCGGGGCAGCGCGGCATTGAGCAGCCGATCGAGGAACTCGTACATGCGGTCGCCACGTAGGGTCACGGCGACGCCGATCGGCATGTTCTCGCGGATCTTGAAGTTGGCGATGGCCTTCTTCGCTTTCGTCACGAGCGGTTTCTGACCACTGATCGTCGCGATGTCGCCCGTCGCCGACTCGACGGCGCGAGCGTTGTCTTTGGCTTCGCCGAGACCGATGTTGAGAGTCACTTTTTGGACGCGCGGCACCTGCATGACGTTCTTGTAGCTGAACGCACGAATCAGTTCCGGCGCGATCTCGCTCTTGTAGCGTTCTTTGAGTCTTGGTGCGTCTGCCATCAGTCGACGTCCTGGCCGCAGCTGCGGCATACCCGGTGCTTGCCATCCGGCCGCGTCAGAAATCCGACGCGCACCGGCTTGTTGCAGCTGCGGCAGATCAGCATCACCCGCGACAGCGGCATCGGCATTTCCTTCTCGATGATGCCGGCCTGCGCGATGCCCTGCTGCTGCTTCCTGTGCCGCTTCGAGAGATTGACGCCCGTCACGAAGACCTTGTCTTCAGTGATCTTCGGGCGGTGTCCCTTCACTTTGACCAGATCGCCGCCGCCCATGATGGCGCGCACGACGCCGACCTTGCCGCGGTCGCGGCCGGCGAGGATCAGGACGTTGTCGTCGCGTTTGATCTTGCGCATCGCTACACCACCTCCGGCGCGAGCGAGACGATCTTCATGAAGTTGCGATCGCGCAGCTCGCGCGCCACAGGACCGAAGATGCGGGTGCCCTTCGGGTTCTGCTTGTCGGAGAGGACGACGGCGGCGTTCTCGTCGAAGCGGATGTAGGATCCGTCGGCGCGGCCGTAGGGCTTCGCGACGCGCACGACGACGGCCTTCACGACTTCGCCCTTTTTGACGCCGCCACCGGGTTGCGCCGACTTCACGGAGCAGACGATCGTGTCGCCGACGTGCGCGTAGCGGCGACCGGAGCCGCCGAGCACCGTGATGCACATCAACGACCGCGCGCCCGAGTTGTCCGCGACCTTGAGCCGCGTGTATTGCTGGATCACGACGTCGTCTCCTCATCCGGCGGCGTCGCCGCATCGTCTGTTGCCGTCTCGGCCGGTGCCGCATCCGCTTCAGTGGACATCACGGCCGCTTCCGGCGCTGCTTCGTCAACTGCCATTTCGGCCGCGTCGGGCTGTTCGCCGGCGGCGGCCGCTGCCTCGTCATCCGCGGCGCCGCTCGCCGCTGTCGCGGCCGCAGCTTCCGCTCGCGCTGCCGTGTCCGCCGCGCGCGCCGTCGATTCGGCGCGCTCGCGGGCCGCGGTGTCGGCTGCGGCCGCGGCCTGCGCGGTCGAGATCTCGGTGATCAGCGTCGAGCCGACATCCGTCGGCGCCAGCTCGGCCACGTCGCCGCGCGTGACGATCTCGACGACGCGCCAGCGCTTCTCACGCGAGAGCGGGCGCGTCTCGGAGATCTTCACGACGTCGCCGAGATTGCACTCGTTCTTCTCGTCGTGCGCCTTATAGCGCCGCGTCGTGTGCAGCGTCTTGCCATAGAGGCGATGGCGCTTGCTGCGATCGATCCGCACGACGACGGTCTTATCCATCTTCGTGCTGACGACCGTGCCGGTCTGCAGCTTCTCTTGCGAACCCATGTGGCCTCGCTACCTTCCCGTGTGCGCCGCGAACGCGGCCGCGAGCTCACGCTCACGCTGAATCGTCCTGATGCGCGCGACGGTGCGCTTCACCTTCGCGTGCTCCGTCGTGTTCGACTGCTGCCGCGTGCTCAGCTGCAGCCGCAGCGTGAACAGCCGGCGATACGTCTCATCGAGCTGCGTCCCCAGATCCGCGTCGGAAAGTCCCCGCAGTTCTTCGGCGCGTTCTTTCTTCTTGCGACCGGCCATCAGATCCCCTCGTGTTCCTTGATCACCGTGCGCGTCTCGAGCGGCAGTTTGTGTGATGCCAGCCGCAGCGCCTCGCGCGCGAGGTCTTCTTTCACGCCGGCGACCTCAAACATCATGCGGCCGGGCTTGACGACGGCCACCCAGTGATCCGGCGCGCCCTTGCCGCTTCCCATCCGCGTCTCCGCCGGCTTCGACGTCACGGGCTTGTCCGGGAAGATACGGATCCACACCTTGCCGCCGCGCTTGAGTTCGTGCGTGATGGCGCGCCTGGCGGCCTCGATCTGGCGGCTGTCGACCCAGGCGTGACCGACGGCCTGCAACCCGAATTCGCCGAAGCTGATCTCGTTGCCACGGCCAGCGATGCCGCGGCGGTGGCCACGGTGTTGCTTGCGAAACTTGGTGCGCTTTGGTTGCAGCATGTTCTCTTACTCGCTCGCGTCCGCTGCCGGCGGCGCCGACACGTCCGGCGCCATCGCTTCTGCCGGGGCGGCGATCGGCGGGCGGCCCTGCGCCGCGGATATCTGCTCCGGTGTCATGCCCGAGAAGTCGTTCTCAGCGCGCGGGCGCTTCGGCTCCGGCATGATGTCGCCCTTGTAGATCCACACCTTCACGCCGATGCGCCCGAACGTCGTGTGCGCTTCGGCGATGCCGAAGTCGATGTCGGCGCGCAGCGTGTGCAACGGGATGCGTCCCTGCTTCTCACTCTCGCGGCGCGACATCTCGGCGCCGCCGAGACGGCCGGCGGCGACGACCTTGATGCCCTTGGCGCCGCGCTGCATCGTGCGCTGCACGGCCTGCTTGATCGCGCGGCGGAAGGCGACGCGGCGCTGCAGCTGGTCGGCGATGCTGCGTGCGACGAGGAACGCATCGAGCTCCGGCGTGCGGATCTCGTTGATGTTGACGCGGACGCGGTGGCCGGTCGTCTTCTCGAGCTCGGTGCGCAGCAGGTCGACGTTGGCGCCGCTGCGGCCAATCACGATGCCGGGCTTGGCCGTATGAATCGTCACCGTCATCTGGTTGACTGCGCGCTCGATCTCGACCTTCGAGATGCCGGCGTCGGTGCTGCCGCCCTCCATGATCCGCTTGCGGATCGAGATGTCTTCGTGCAGCTGCGTTTTGTACGTCTTGCCGGCGTACCACTTGCTCTGCCAGTCGTAGATGATGCCGACGCGGAAACCCGTGGGATGTACTTTATGACCCAACCTGTGCCTCCTCGACGACGACGGTCACGTGACTCGTCCGGTGATTGTTCGATCCGGCGCGGCCGCGCGCTTTCGCGCGGAACCGCTTCAGTGTCCGCGACTCGCCGGCGTACGCGCGCTTGACGCGCAGGTCGTCGAGGTCCATCGCGTAGTTGTTCTCGGCGTTCGCCGCGGCCGATTTCACGACCTTGGCGACGACGCGCGCGTGCGGCGTCGGCAAGAAGCGGAGCATCGTCATCGCTTCGTCGATGTTCTTCCCAATCAGCTGATCGAGCACCAGCCGCACCTTGCGGGCGGAGATCGGCAGATACTTCGCGGTTGCGCTGACTTCCATGCTTCGCTGCTTTCGTTCTTTCGGCTGCGGCTAGCGGCCGCCGCCGCCCTGCTTGCTCGCCTTCTCGGCCTTGCTCGTGTGCCCGCGGAAGTGCCGCGTCAGCGCGAACTCGCCAAGTTTGTGGCCGACCATGTTCTCCGACACGAAGATCGGCACGTGCCGCCGGCCGTCGTGAACGCCGATCGTCAGCCCGACCATCTCGGGCAGGATCGTCGAGGCGCGCGACCACGTCCGAATCACCGTGCGCGCATTGCTGCGCTTGACGATTTCGACTTTCTTCATCAGCTTGGGCTCGATGAACGGCCCCTTCTTGATGGAACGCGACATCGTTAGGCCTTCCTTCGTCGCACGATGAACTTGTCCGACGGCTTGCGGCCGCGCGTGCGCTTGCCGAGCGTCGGCTTGCCCCACGGCGACTTCGGACTCGGCATGCCGATGGGGGCCTTGCCTTCGCCACCACCGTGCGGGTGATCGACGGGATTCATAACGACGCCACGCACTTGCGGCCGCCGGCGGCGGTGCCGCGTGCGGCCCGCCTTGCCGAGCTTGATCAACGAATTCTCGACGTTGCCGACCTGGCCGACCGTCGCCTGGCAGCGTGACAACACGCGCCGCATCTCACCCGAGGGCAGACGCAGCAGCGTGTACTCGCCTTCTTTGGCCATCAGCTGGGCCGATCCGCCGGCGCTGCGCACGATCTGGGCGCCGCGGCCGGGCGTCAGCTCGATGTTGTGGAGGACGGTGCCGTTCGGCATGTTCTGCAGCGGCAGCGAGTTGCCCGTCTTCACTTCGGCGTCGGGGCCAGACTGCACCATGTCGCCGACCTTCAGTCCGACCGGCGCGATGATGTAACGCTTCTCGCCATCGAGATAGTTGATCAGCGCGACATTCGCCGAGCGGCCGGGGTCATACTCGATCGCGGCGACGCGGCCGGGCACGCCGGTCTTGTCGCGCTTGAAGTCGACGATGCGGATGCGCCGCTTCGGCCCGCCACCACGGTGACGCACGGTGATGCGGCCCTGGGCGTTGCGGCCGGACATGCGCTTCTTCGTCGCCAGCAGCGACTTTTCGGGGGTCGTCTTCGTGATCTCGTCGAACGTGAAGCCCGACATGCCACGGCGGCCCGGAGACGTTGGCTTGAACTGTTTCACTGCCATCGTTACACGCCCTCGAACAGTTCGATCTTCTCACCCGGCGCCAACGTCACGATCGCCTTCTTCCAGTTGGGCATGTTCGTGACACCGCGGCCGTAGCGCTTGCGCTTGCCCTTCATCGTGCAGGTGTTGACCTCCCGCACGCTGACGCTGAACGCAACTTCGACTGCTTCCTTGATCTGCATCTTGTTCGCGCGCTTGTCGACCTCGAACGCGTACTTGTTGAGCTGCGTGAGGAGCTGCGCCTTCTCAGTAATGAGCGGCCGCAGAATGATCCCCCAGGCGTTCAGTTGTTTCGGCATCGCCTACGCCTCCACCTTCACGCGCTTCTTCGCCGCTTTTTCGCCGCCCCACATCGCCTCGGCGCCGCGCACGGCGTCGACGGTCATCAGCAGCCCCTGCGAGCTGAGGAGGTCGGCGACGTTGATGTAGGCGGCCGGCAGCAGATGCACCTTTTCGAGGTTGTGCACGCTCGCCTTGATGTTCGCATCGGCGTCCGCCGTGACGACGAGCACCGATCGCTCGAAGCCAAGCGCCTTGATGACGCCCGACATCGCCTTCGTGCTGGGCGTTGCCGCCGGCAGCTCCTTGATGATGCGCAGCGATCCGTCGGCGGCCTTCGACGATAGCACGGAGCGAATCGCCAGCCGGCGCATGCGTTTCGGCAGATCTTTCACGTAGCTGCGCGGCGACGGCCCGAAGACGATGCCACCGTGGCGATGCTGCGGCGCGCCGATCGAGCCCTGGCGCGACGCGCCAGTGCCCTTCTGCTTGCGAATCTTGCGCGTCGAGCCGTGCACCTCGCCGCGAGTCTTCGTGGACGCGGTGCCCATGCGGCGGTTCGCCATCGCCGTCACGAACGCCTGATGGACGACCGGAATATTCGGCTCGATGCCGAACACCAGATCGTCGACGTCGATCGACTCCAATTCCTTGCCCGCAGCGTCGTGGACGGTGAGTTTCATCTTCTTATTGCTTCTTCAACTGCTTGCGCGAGCGGCGGACGCGCACCATGCCGTTCGTCGCACCGGGGACCGCGCCTTCGATCAGCAGCAGTCCCTTGCCTTCGTCTTTGGCGATCAGGCGCAGGTTCTTCGATGTCACCTGCACCGACCCCATGTGTCCGGCCATCTTCTGGCCCTTGTAGACGCGTCCCGGCGTCGTGCCGGAGCCGATCGATCCGGGAGCGCGATGGCGGTCCGACTGACCGTGGGTCTTCGGGCCGCCGCGGAAGTTGTGACGGCGCACACCGCCGGCGAAGCCGCGTCCGCGCGACACGCCGGTGACGTCGACGAAGTCGCCTTCGGTGAACAGCTCGATGCCGACCTTGTCGCCGACGCTGTACTCGCCGTCGCCGGCAATCTTGAACTCGCGCAGCAGCCGGAAGTCACCGAGCTTCTTCAGATGGCCGCGCATCGGCTTGTTGCTGTGCTTCGCGTCACCAAAGGCGACCTGCACGGCCTCATAGCCGTCTTTCACGGACGTCTTGATCTGCGTGACGACGACAGGCCCGGCCTCCACCACCGTCACGGCGTGGATCTGGCCGCCGGCATCGAATATCTGCGTCATGCCGAGCTTCTTGCCCAACAGTCCTTCGAGTGGCATCGCGTCCTCTAGAGCTTGATCTCGATGTCCACGCCGGATGCCAGCTGCAGCCGCATCAGCGTGTCCACCGTCTTCGACGTTGGTTCGAGAATGTCGATCAGCCGCTTGTGCGTTCGCACCTCGAACTGTTCCTGCGAGTCCTTGTCGATGAATGGCGACCGGATGACGCAGAATTTCTTGATCTCCGTCGGCAGCGGGATCGGCCCGGCGACGGCGGCGCCGGTGCGTTCGGCCGCCTCGACGATCTGCTCGGCCGATTGGTCGAGGATGCGGTGATCGAACGCCTTCAGCCGGATGCGGATCTTCTGCCTCGCCATACATCGCCTTCTTGGTCGCCAGAGGCGGCCGGTTCGGACGCGCGTTCGCGTCCCTGCGTCGACTTTCGTTACACGCCCGCGCGCACCGCGCGCTTGGCGCGCGTGCCGAGGATCTTCTCCGCATCGTTCCGGGGAACTTCGTCGTACCGGTCGAATTCCATGCTGTAGCTCGCGCGGCCCTGCGTCAACGAGCGCAGCGACGTAGCATACCCGAACGTGTTCGCCAGCGGAACGAGCGCGCGGATCACCTTGAGCGTGCCGCGCTGATCGAACTCCTGGATCTGGCCGCGGCGGGACTGGATGTCGCCGAGCACTTCGCCGTAGAAGTCTTCCGGCGTGCTGATCTCGAGCTTCATCACCGGCTCCATCAGCACCGGGTTCGCCTTCTCCATCGCCGCCTGGAAGGCCATCGAGCCGGCGGTCTTGAACGCCATCTCCGAAGAGTCGACGTCGTGGTAGTCGCCGCCGAGCAGCGAGCAGCGCACGTCGATCACCGGATAGCCAGCGAGGACTCCGCTTTCGAGGGCGCTGCGTACGCCCTGCTCGATCGGGTTAATGAACTGCTTCGGCACTTCGCCACCGACGACCTTGTCGACGAACTCAAATCCGGCGCCCATTTCGAGCGGCTCAACTTCGACGCGCGCGACACCGTACTGGCCGTGGCCACCGGTCTGCCGCACGAAGCGGCCCTCGGCTTTCGCCGAGCTGCGGATCGCTTCCTTGTACGCAACCTCGGGGCGACCGACGTTCGCTTCGACGCGGAACTCGCGCTTCATGCGGTCGACGATGACATCGAGGTGCAGCTCGCCCATGCCGGAGATGATCGTCTGGCCCGTCTCCTGGTCGAAACGCATGCGGAAGCTCGGGTCTTCTTCGGCGAGCTTGCCGAGGGCCTCGCCCATGCGATCCTGGTCGTCCTTCGTCTTCGGTTCGACCGAGATGTGGATGACGGGCTCGGGGAAGGTGATCGATTCGAGGATCACCGGATGCGCGGCGTCGCAGAGCGTATCGCCGGTGGTGGTCAACTTGAGGCCGATGGCGGCGATCCCGCCGGCGCCGACTTCGGGCACGTTCTCGCGCTTGTCGGCGTGCATCTGCATGATGCGGCTGACGCGCTCCGTCTTGCCGCGCGTCGAGTTGTACACGCTCGAGCCTTCGGTGAGGGTGCCCGAGTACACTCTGAAATAGGCGAGGCGGCCCATGTGCGGGTCGGTGACGATTTTGAAGGCGAGCGCGGCGAAGGGCTCGTTGTCGTCGGGCTTGCGCAGCACTTCTTCCTGCGTCTTGGGGTTGATGCCGGTCAGGGGCGGCACGTCGTCCGGTGACGGCAGGAATTCGACGACGGCGTCGAGGAGCAGCTGCACGCCTTTGTTCTTGAGCGCGCTGCCGCAGAGCACGGGCATTGCCTTCGTGGCAACGGTGACGCGGCGCAGCGCCGACTGGATCTCGTGCACGGAGATGTCGTGACCTTCGAGCAGACTGAGCGCCATCTGATCGTCGACGTCGCCGATCGAATAGAGCATCTTCTCGTGCCACTGTTGGGCTTCGGCTTTGAACTTTTCGGGAATCTCGACGGAGATTGGCGCATCGTCGCGGCTGCCGGTGAACGTCCACGCCTTCATCTCGATGAGGTCGACGACGCCCTCGAAGTCGGCTTCGACGCCCATCGGGATCTGCACCGGGATGGGCTTGGCGCCGAGGCGGTCAACGATCATGTCGACGGTGCGCCAGAAGTTGGCGCCCGTGCGGTCCATCTTGTTGACGAAGCAGATGCGCGGGACGTTGTACTTGTCCGCCTGCCGCCACACCGTCTCCGATTGCGGCTCGACGCCGGCGACGGCATCGAAGACGACGACGCCGCCATCGAGCACGCGCAGGCTGCGCTCGACCTCGACGGTGAAGTCGACGTGGCCGGGCGTATCGATAATGTTGATCTGGTGGTCTTTCCACGAGGCAGTGGTCGCAGCAGCGGTGATCGTGATCCCGCGCTCGCGTTCCTGCTCCATCCAGTCCATCACCGCCGTGCCCTCGTGCACCTCGCCGATCTTGTAGGTGCGGCCGGTGTAGAAGAGGATGCGTTCGGTCACGGTCGTCTTACCAGCATCGATGTGGGCGATGATGCCGATGTTCCGGATGCGTTCGATTGGTACTGTTCTCGCCATGTCCCCGTGTTCTGCCTTAGTCTGGCCGGCTCCCCGGCCCTGGGTCGATAGCCCGAAGTGCGCGTACTCCGGGCAAACAACACCGCCGGAGACGCTACGTCGCCGGCGGTTCCATCCGCGCGAGGCGGATGTCTCTCGGTCCTACCACCGATAATGGACGAAGGCGCGATTAGCCTCGGCCATGCGGTGCGTGTCTTCGCGCTTCTTGATCGTCGCGCCCTGGCCGCCGGACGCTTCCATGAGCTCCGCCGCCAGGCGCTCCGCCATCGAACGTCCGCTGCGGGCGCGGGCGGAGGTGAGCAGCCAGCGAATCGCCAGCGCCATCCGGCGCTCGGTGCGAATGTCGACCGGCACCTGATACGTCGCGCCGCCGACTCTGCGCGGCTTGACTTCGATGTTCGGCGTCGCGTTGCGGATCGCCTGCTCGAACGTATCCATCGCCGGCTTGCGCGTCTGCGCTTCGAGCATGTCCATGGCGCTGTTCATGATGCGCTCGGCCGTGCTCTTCTTGCCGCGCTGCATGAGCTTGTTCGTGAACATCGTGACGGTGCGGCTGTTGTACTTGCCGTCCGGCAGAACTTCACGCTTTACGATCTTCGCTCGTCGAGGCATGTTCCGCTCCGCTGCTTACCATCACGTCGTGCCGACAACCGCGTTTTTGTTCGCGACTGTTCGCTGTGGGACAGCCGTCTTCGGCTGTCGTCGTTGTAGCTCTCTACGTCTTGCGCGCTACCGCTTGCTCTCTATGTCTTGCGCGTGCCGTACTTGCTGCGGCCGCGCTTGCGGTTCGCCACGCCCTGGGCGTCGAGCGCGCCGCGGATGATGTGGTAGCGCACGCCCGGCAGGTCTTTCACACGACCGCCGCGGATCAGCACCACCGAGTGCTCCTGCAGCGAGTGTCCCTCGCCGGGGATGTACGCCGTGACTTCGATGCCGTTCGTCAGCCGCACACGGGCGATCTTGCGGAGCGCCGAGTTCGGCTTCTTCGGCGTCATCGTGCGCACCTGCGTGCAGACGCCGCGCTTTTGCGGCGAGCCCTTGCCGCGGACGGTGCGGTTCTTCAACGAATTGAAGGTGAAGCGAAGGGCGGGCGCCTTCGTCTTCTTGATGGCTTTCTTGCGGCCTTTGCGCACGAGTTGACTGATCGTCGGCACACCGACTCCCTACTGTTACACCGGCATCGCTTATCGGTTTTCGGGCGTCGC
The DNA here is from genome assembly GCA_038211505.1 of Dehalococcoidia bacterium. Lineage (GTDB taxonomy): Bacteria > Chloroflexota > Dehalococcoidia > DSTF01 > JACRBR01 > JBBQVO01. The sequence goes on from JBBQVO010000008.1 coordinate 35,034, forward strand.
GCTGACGCCATGTGCGAAAGGCACACGAAAGGCCGGCAAGCCTTATTGCTGAGCCAGTCCGGCGTAACCGCTGCCTCCCGAGGGATCAGCGGCCACTGATGCCGGCCGTTATCACTTTGGGGTCTTCCGACCTGATGTGAATCTGGCGCAAAGCTGCATCGAAGCGTCCGGCGCAGCGACGCATAGTATCAACGCCTTCGCAATAGTGTCAAGGAATCTGCCGATCGCGCAGCGACTCGATGTCCGCGATCCACTCGTCGGCTCGATACGCGCGAAACGTGAACGTCGATCCATCGCGACACACGATTACGAGCGGGCGGCCCGTGAAGTGCGACAGCCAGAATGAGCCGCGCTTTGCCGTCTCGATGTCAGCGATCGCGATGTCGCAGTCCGAAGATCGTTGCCATCGCTTCGTCCAGAAGCCTAATCGCGGACGGAACACGAGGCGCTGCTGCGTCATGCCGAGAAACCCGGACGCCTCGCGATATCGCCAACGCCGCAACATCCGAGCGCCAAATGGCCACTGACGGACTGCTTCCTCGCCGTTGCGAAGCCAGTCTGCCGGCGAATGTCCTACGACTAAATCTTGTAGAGCTTCACTTGACAAACTCCGGCCACTCCCTCTACTATCTCCACCAGAACAGGCGTTTGAAACATACGATTGCCGGATTATGATCACCGGCAAGCGCGCCTGGCGGAAGGAGACGCTTGATCAAGTCACTATCGCCGAAGCAAGACGGCATTCTCAAGTTCATGCGGGAGTTCATCGACGATCACGACTACCCGCCGAGCATTCGCGACATCCAGGTCGGCTGCGACATCAGCTCGACCTCCGTCGTCGACTACAACCTGAAGGCGCTTGAGCGGCTCGGTTTCATCCGGCGCGATCGCGAGGTCTCGCGGGCGATCGAACTGCTCGATCGCGGGACGCGCCGGTCACGGACGATCTCGGTGCCGCTGATCGGCACGATCGCGGCTGGTCAACCGATCCCGGTGCCGTCGCCGGACAACGTCGACTTCGACAACGTCTTCGAGGCGACGGAGGACATGACGCGCGGTCGCGAGAACGTCTTCGCCCTCAAAGTCCGCGGCACGTCGATGATCGACGCGCTCGTCAACGACGGCGATATTGTCATCCTCGAGCAGACAAACACCTGCGACGACGGCGACATGGTGGCGGCCTGGCTCAAGAAAGAGAACGAGGCGACGCTGAAGAAGTTCTATCGTGAAGGCGATCGCATCCGTCTGCAGCCGGCGAACACGACGATGAAGCCGATCTTCACGGAGCCGAAGAACGTCGAGATCCAGGGCAAGGTGTTGGCGACGATCGGGCGGCGCGACTAGCGACGCCGCGGTCTCGCCAACGGCGATGTAGCGCGGCTAGCGTCGGCTGCGGGCGTTCGGTGACCTGACGACGAGGACACGTCTGACAGCCGTCCTCGGCTGTGGGCGGACGGTGATCGCGCTGCGGATCGCCGCACGACGAGGACAGGTCTGAAGACCTGTCCGTACGGTTCCGGGGCTCTTGCGTCGCGGCGATCTGGCTACACTGATCGTTCACACGCGCGGCGACCGCCGCACCTCATCGGCCGAGGGATATGGACGACGTACTCCGCATCGAAGGTCTGAGCGTCAGCTACTACGAGCGGGAGCGGACGACAAGCGCGGTCGACAATGTGGATCTCGCGCTGGCGCCGGGTCGCGTCGTCGCGATCGTCGGTGAGAGCGGCTGCGGCAAGACGACGCTCGCGCTCTCGATACTTGACCTTGTGCCGGCGCCCGGGCGCATCGACTCCGGGCGCGTGATTCTTGATGGCGAGGATCTGCGGATCGTGACGGCCGAACGGATGCGGGCGATCCGTGGCGAGCGGATCGCGATGATCTTTCAGGATCCGGTGAACGGGCTCAATCCCGTGCTGTCGATCGGGGATCAGGTGGCGGAGATCCTCCAGGCGCACCATCCGATGAAGAAGAAAGAAGCGCGGCGACAGGCGGTCGAGGCGCTGCGGCGGCAGGGGCTCTCCGAGCCGGAGCGCGTCGCAGCGTCGTACCCGTTTCAGCTTTCGGGCGGGATGTGCCAGCGCGTGATGATCGCGACGGCGACGATGCTGCGGCCGAGCGTGCTGATCGCTGACGAGCCGACGTCGGCGCTTGATGTGACGTTGCAGGCGGCGCTGCTGCGCGAACTTGACGATCTGCGGCACGCGACGGGGATGGCGATCATCCTGATTACGCATGATCTCGGCGTCGTCGCGACGATCGCCGATGAGGTCGCCGTGATGTACGCGGGGCGGATCATCGAGCACGGCTCGACGCTCGACGTCTACGCGCTGCCGCAGCACCCGTACACGGCGGCGCTGCTGGCGGCGCGGGCGCGGCTCGATGAGCCGGATCGGCGGTTGCAGTCGATCCGCGGCGCGCCGCCGGACTTGTCGACGCTCACCGGCGAGTGCGCGTTCCTGCCGCGCTGCCCGAAAGCAATCACGGCGTGCCGCACGGAGACGTGGCCGCCGCTCACCGAGCGCGCGCCGAATCACAACGTCGCCTGCTACAACCCGATGTACTACGCGTGAGCTGTGCAGAGTCGAACAGCGTCGCGAAAGCGGTCGTGCCGCCGGCGCAGTTGCGCGTTCAAACGTCGAACGTCGACGCTACCCCCGCGCGGGCTTTCCAGCCCGCGCTACAGGTGTGAGGACGCTAGAGGTGTGCCCGCGCTACAGCTGGATCCTCGTCGCGTGTGCTCGCAACGGTGAACAAGGTGTGAAGCAGCGTGCTGGCGTCGCTCAGGCGAGCGCCGGCAG
>JBBQVO010000009.1:0-36885 GCA_038211505.1 Dehalococcoidia bacterium
TCAGAATGACACGGTCACGCACCGACGGCGGCAGTGCGGGTGTCATGCGCGACGTCGCCCAGTCGCAACGTCGTCGTGCGCCACCCAGCACACAACCCCAGACCCCCAACCGCTACTTCTTGCCGCCGGTGGAGCCGCGCAGCCGCGGGTCGAGGATATCGCGCAGCGTGTCGCCGAGCAGATTGAAAGCGAGGACAACGAGACTGATCGCCACGCCGGGGAAGATCACCAACCACGGATACTTATCGCCGACACCAAGACCCGTGCTCAGGTCGGCGCCCCAGCTCGGCTCGCCCGGCTTCACGCCGAGCCCGAGGAAGCTCAACGCCGACTCCGCTAGCACAGCGACCGCGAAGAAGCCGCTCACTCCGACGAGAATGAACGGCATGATGTTCGGCAGAATGTGCCGCCAAAGGATGCGGAACTCGCTCGCGCCCGTCGAGCGCGTCGCCGTCACGTACTCCTTGTGTTTCTCGACCAGCGCCACGGCGCGCAGGATGCGCGAGCCGCTGAACAGCGCGCCGATCGCGACGACGATCTCGATCGTCCGCAAGCCAGGGCCGAAGGCGGCGATGAACGTCAGCAGCAGGAAGAGCTGCGGGAACGCCGTCCAGGCCTCGGCCGAGCGCTGGATCACATAGTCGATCCAGCGGCCGAAGTAGCCCGAGATGATGCCGAGCGCCGTCCCGGGGACGAAGCCGAGGATCAGGATGATAGCGCCGAACTTCAGGTCGATCCGCGCGCCCGAGAGTACGCGACTGAAGAGGTCCTGCCCGAACTTCGTCGTGCCGAAGAGGTGCGCCGAACTCGGGCTAAGGTACTGCGCCCGCGCGTTCAGCGCCGATGGACTGTGCGGTGCGACCGACGGGCCGATGATCCCGAGGACGATAAAGGCCACCACGACCACGAACGCGATCCCGCCGACCGGGTTTTCGATGGCGATGCGCCACAACTTCGCATACCAACGGCGGTTCTGCGGGAGTTCCCAGCTCTCCCCGGCGAGTACGGTAGCGGTGGAGTTTGCGATCGCCATCAGCTGTACTTCACGCGCGGATCCGCCCAGGCGTAGGACAGATCGACGACTAGGTTGACCAGCACGACGACGGCGGCGGTGTACACCGCGAGGAACTGGATCACGGGCAGGTCGCGCGCGAATGTCGATGTAAAGAAGAACAGCCCGTTGCCGTCGATGCTCAGAATCTTCTCCACGATCACCGAGCCGCTAAAGACGGCGATGAACGCCGTGCCGACGGCCGTCAAGATCGGTGTGCCGGCGTTGCGCAGCGCGTGCGTGATGATCACCGTGCGCTGGCGCAGGCCCTTCGCTTTCGCCGTGCGCACGTAGTCACTGCGCAGAACTTCGAGCATCGTCGTGCGGACCAGGCGCATCAGCCCGGATGATCCGCCGATGCCGATCACGAGCGCCGCCGGCAAGAAGAGCCGCAAATTGCGCGCCGGATCGTCGAGCAGCGAGACGTAGCCGCCGGTCGGCGCCGAGTATTGCCAGAGATACGACGGGATGATGATCAACAGCGTCAGCAAAAAGAACTCAGGGATCGACGTCCCAAGCACGGCGAAGATCCGCACGAAGTAGTCGACCGGGCTGTTGCGGTACATCGCCGAGACGATCCCGAACGTGACGCCGAAGATGACACTGAACAAAAGGCCAAGAGAGACGATCTCGAACGACGCGGGGAAGCGCCGGATGAACTCCGCGCGCACGCTCTTCTGGCTTGTGAACGTCGTGCCAAAGTTGCCGCGCAGCGCCTTCGTCAGCCAATCGCCGTACTGGCTCGACGCGTTCGCCTCGATGAACGGCACGGACGAACTGAACGAGATCGGAAAGATCGGATCGTCGAGGCCGTAGCGCTGACGGATCTGCTGCTTCTGCGCCGGTGTGGCGTTCTGCCCGCCGATCACATCAGCAATGTCGCCGCCCGGCAGCACGCGCAGCAGCAGGAACGTAAAGAGCGACACCGTAAGCAAGATGATCGGCAGAAACGACAGCCTGCGTAACGTGTACCGCCACATGAGAACACCCCGCCTCGCCCCGCGACGCTACGCCTTCTTATCGAGCCAGTTCGTCCGCGCGAAAATGCCGTACGACCCGCGACCGGTGATCGATCCCTTGACGTAGTTGTAGCGGCCGCCGTAGCCGATCTCCGAGAAGAGGTTCAGCATCGGCGACGACTTCTTCATGATCACCTTCTGCGCGTCCTTCACCTTCTGGATGCGCGCCGTCTCGTCCAGCTCGCGCGCCGCCGCCAGCACCGCTGCGTCGACTTCGGGGTCCTGGTACTGCATGAAGTTCTTCAGATCGCCGTTGCCGCCCAGGTAGAAGCGCAGCGGCAGATCCGGATCCTCGTACGGCAGGTGGAGGAACGCCGTCATGTGGAAGTTGCTCGTGCCGAGCGACTGGCTGAACCACTTAACCAGGTCTTCCGGCAGAAGCTTCGTCTTGACTCCGCCGGCCGCAAGTTGCTGTTGCAGAATCTGTGAGATCTGCGAGTCGCCCGCGCGCACCGAGTGCTTGAACTCGATCTCCTGGTTGTAGTCATAGCCCGCCGCATCAAGCATCGCCTTGGCGTCCTTGATGTCGTGACGGAAGTACTCCTGCAGGTCGGGGTCGCTCTCCGGCAACGCGTAGAGCTTGTGCGCCGGCGGCACCGGGCCAGCCTTCACGCCGCTACCTTCCGCCAGCAGCTGGATCGCCTCATCGCGGTCGATCAGAAGGTTGAATGCCTTGCGCACGCGCTCGTCCGTGAACGGCGGCTCGTACTTCAGCATCAGCGTGTAGTAGTCGCGGCCGAGGTCGTTGCTCACGACGATCTTGTCGCCGAGGGTGCTCTTCGTGTCCTCGGCGTCGGTCTTGTTCGAGAAGCCGTACGTGTCGATCTCTCCGGCCTTGAAGGCGGCGAGCCCAGCATTGTCGTCGGTGATCAGCTTGTTGTTGATGCCGTCCATGAACGGCTGGCCGGCGATCGAGTTCTGCCCCGCGAACTGGCGGAAGTTCGCAAAGCGCGACAGCTGGATGTTCGCGCCGTTATCGTGGCTCTTCAACACCCACTGGCCGGAGCCGATGGCGTCCTTCTGCAAAATGTTGTCGTCGTGCAGAATCTCCGTCGGAAGGATCGAGCTGCTGATCGGCGAGCCCGCGTTCGACGATGTGAAGATCCACGCCCAGTCCTGGCTCTGCGTGATCTTCACCGTGTGGTCGTCGAGCGCGACGACGTCCTCCATCACGTTATGCAGCCAGTCGTAGCCGATGCCGATCTCTTCGCGGAAGCGCTTGTAGCTCGCGGCGATGTCCTGCGCCGTCACCTTGCGGCCGTTCACCGGCGCCTTGTCGTGGAACACGGCGTCGCCGATCGTGATCACGAGTTCACGCGCGCTCTTCTGCTCGAGCGTCTTCGCGAGGAATAGCTCCGTTACGCCCGTGTCCGTCGGTACGTACCACATGTGGTCGTACGCCGTGAACCCCAGGTACAGCCCCTGCGCCAGCGCCAGAATGCTCGGCCCGAAGACCTTCATGCTCGGCAGCGCGCCCGCCTGGCGCACATTGAGGATGCCGCCCGGCTTCGCCGTCCCGTCCTGCGTCCCGTCCTGAGGCTTCGTCGTGCCGCCCGTCGCCGTGCCGCTGCCGCCTGTAGCGGGCGTGTTGTTCTTGCTGCTACCGCCGCCGCAGCCGACGATCGCCGCCGCGCCGATCGCGGCGCCGCCGACAGCCGCGCCGGCCAGCCACGTGCGGCGCGATACGCGTGTCTGCCAGTACCGAAGCCCGAGGTCGTTGTCGGCCATTGTCCGCTCTCCTCTATTGCTGTCTGCGATCAACCCAACCCGGGCTACTGAATGAAGTTCATTTTCGGTTTGAACACGTCTCGTGTCAACAGTACGTTTCGCATCAGTAAAAGGTTGCGACCCATCGCGGCGAGATCGCGCCCGACGCGCGTTTAATGTCCCTGCTCCGCCGCGGCCTTCGCCGGATCGTACGCCGTGCGCCCCAGCTTGCGCCGCAGCAGGTACGCCGCACCGCCGACCCCCACGACCGCTACCGCCGCGATGCCGAACACGACGAGCTGCACACCGACGCGGCTGCCCTCGTCGCTATCGACCGTCTGTTGCTGCTGTGGCTGGTGGTGCTGCTGCGTGGACGTCGCCGTCGCGACCGATGCGTCAGTGGTCGTGGCCCACACGCTCCCGGGACCTCGAGTGAGTGCGACGGCGACGAGCGCCAACGCCACACTCATGATCGATACGAGAACACATCGCCGCATGCAGCCGCCCCGCGATCCGACGCGGCATCGTGCCGCGAATCTCGCCAGATCCTAACACAGCCCGCAAGTACGAGGATCGCCCATCCGCGCCCGTCGTCAACGGCTCTCAACGGCGCCGTCCAGCAACTTGTCGCTCGCTCGGCAAAGCAGTTCGCACAGCCTCACTAACCTCCCCTTCCCGCGTCGGGAAGGGGCTGGGGGTTAGGTCGTTCGTTCGCCACGAGAGTCCGTTCTCAACGACAGCGGTGATGCACCGTCCAGCACGTTCGCGCCCACCCGCCAAAGCAGTCTCGAACTGCGCCACAAACCTCGCCCTTCCCGCGGAGGAAGGGGCCTTGATTGGGAGCGGGGGAAACCCGGCTCAATTGGGCGCGTCGCTAAGAAGATCCGGGTCATGTAGCGCGGGCGTTTCAGCCCGCGCGGGGTAGCTTCGACGTTCACCTGGAGCCGGCTCGGAATTAGGTCGTCCGCCCACCGCTCATCGCCGCAGGCGTGACGTTCGCGCGCGCACCAAACCGATCGCTGATGTAGTGATCGGCGCGGATCGCCGCCGTCGCGCCGTCGCCGGCCGCCGTCACGACCTGGCGCGCCGAATTCGCCCGGATATCTCCCGCCGCGAAGATGCCTGCCACCTCCGTCTCCATCCACTCGTTGACGTAGATGTGGCCGCCCGCGTCCATCCGCAATTTGCCCCGCAGATACTCCGTGTTCGGCGTCAGCCCGATGAACACAAACACGCCTCCGACATCGAGCACGCGCGTCTCGCCCGAGACAACATCCCGCAATCGCACGCCGGTGACGTGATCGCCGCCAAGGATCTCCTCGACCACGGTGTTACAGACGAACTCCATCTTCGGATCGGCAAACGCGCGCTCTTGCAGGATCGCGCTCGCGCGCAATGTGTCCCGGCGATGGATCATGTACGCCTTGCGCGCATAGCGCGTCACGAACAACCCTTCGTCGAGCGCCGCGTCGCCGCCGCCGACGACCGCCACGACCTGATCTTTGAAGAACGCGGCGTCGCACGTCGCGCAGTACGAAACGCCGAACCCGGTGAGCCGCTCTTCTCCCTGCACACCGAGCCGGTTGTAGTCCGCGCCGCCCGTCAGGATCACCGCCTTCGCGATGTACTCGCCATCATTCGTGCGCACGAGATGCCGGCCGTCGTCGCGACCATCGATCGCGATCACGTCTCCGGACATCGTCGTCAGGCCGTATTTCTCGGCCTGCCGGTGCATCGTGTCGGAGAGATCGAAGCCGTTGATGCTCTCGATGCCGGGGTAGTTCTCGACGTCATTCGTAAGCGCGATCTGACCGCCCGTGATCTTGCGCTCGATCAGCACGGCGTTACGTCGCGCCCGCGCGGCGTACAGTCCGGCGGCGAGCCCGGCCGGACCCGCGCCGACGATGATCATGTCGTATTCGTTCGTGTCAGTCATGTATTCGCCGTCCACGCTTGAACCGCAAAGATGGGGGACAGATCAACTCCGTCCCCCATATCTAATCTCGAATGCATGGCGTCCGACGCGCGTTACAGCGCCGCGTCGAGCCGCTTCTTCAGATCGCTCTTCGGCCGGAAGCCGATGATCTGCCCGACCGGCTCGCCGCCCTTGAAGACCAGCAGCGTCGGGATGCTGCGAATCTGGTATTTCGTCGCCGTGCCGACGTTGTCATCGGTGTTGAGCTTGACGAACTTCACCTTGCCGTCGTACTCATCCGAGAGCTCATCGACGACGGGGGCGACCATGCGGCACGGGCCGCACCACGGCGCCCAGAAGTCGACGAGTACCGGCGTCTCGGACTTCAAAACCTCGGTATCGAAATTGGCGTCTGTGACTTCAAATGGCTTTGCCAACGTCTGTCTCCTTCTACATCTATGCATCCGCCACACGAGCGGATTGACAACCCTGTTCAACTCACGATACTATACCCCCACGGGGTATGTCAAGCGTTCCGCAGGAAAAAGTAAAGCACCTCCCGCCAGCCATCGAAATGAGTCCCACCATGGTTCAGAAAACCCTCTCCGAAGACATCACCAACCGCCTCCGCCGCATCGAAGGCCAGGTTCGCGGCATCGAGAAGATGCTCGAAGACGGCCGCGAGTGCGAGGATATGCTCACGCAAGCGATGGCCATCCGCAGCGCCGTCGACCAGGTCGGCGCACGCCTCATGGAGTACCACGTCGATAAGTGTCTGCTCGAGGGATTCGACTGCGACGAGGAGCGCATGGAGCGCCTCCGCGACGCCCTCAAACTCTGGACGAAGTTCGGCCAGCCCGCGCCAGCCATGGCACTCCCGTACGAAAACTAAGCGTCGTACTCACCGCGAGCGCACGCGCCCGCGTCCACGCTACGCCGCTGGCACAACCACCCCATTCTCAAACCCATCACCCACCGCCGCACCCATCTCCGCCGCGAACTCCGCCGCAGCCAACTTCTTGCCGCCGACACGCTGCGCGCGCCGCACTTGCAACACGCCGCCGGCGAGCGCCACATCGATGCGATCCGCCTCCGACGCGATGATCGTCCCGGCCGCCGCAGCCTGCGTCGCGTCGAGCGTCATCCCGCAGTCGAAGATGCGCACCTGCGTCGCGTACAGCATCGCGTGCGCCCCCGGCTGCGGATTCGAGCCGCGGATCAGATCGTAGACCTCCGCCGCCGGCCGCGACCAATCGATCGCGCTGTTGCCGTCGTCCGCCGGCGCCTCGTACGTCGCCTGCGACTCATCTTGCTCGATGCGCGGCGCCGCGCCCTCACGCACAAGCCGCACCGACTCCACCAGCGCCTCAACGCCGAGCGCAAACAGCGTGTCGAAGTACAACGAGCCGACCGTATCACCCGGCCCGATCGGCGTCTCGCGCTGCAGCAGAATCGGCCCCGTATCGATGCCGCGATCGACCCAGAAGATCGTCACGCCCGTCGACGTTTCGCCTGCGCGGATCGCCCAATTGATCGCGCTGCGCCCGCGGTGCCGCGGCAGCAGCGACGGGTGATACTGAATCGACCCCAACGGCGGCGCGAACAACACGCGCTCAGGCAGAATGTGATTGACGAACGCCATCACGCAGAGATCCGGCGTCGTCGCGGTGTACGCGTCGAGCACGTCCGCCCGCTTGAGCTTCCCCGTCGGGAATACCGGCAGCCCCGCCGCCACACCCGCCGCCCACAACGGATCCGGCCGCTCCGCCGATCCCTCGACCGACGACACCGCCACGATCTCCTCGCCCGCGTCACGCAACGCCGCGAACACCCGCTCCCCAAACGCCGCCTGCCCGATCAGCGCTATCCGCATCGGCCGCCCGCAATTCGAAATGTGTACGGCCCTGAAAATTGCGTCGGACGCACGTCAGAGAACTCCCCTCTCCACCGCGTGGAGAGGGCCGGGGGTGAGGTGCTCGGCCGCCACTCCTGTTCGTTTTCATGCGTCCACGTAAGACGCCGCGTCATTGAAAACTCCGTAGCCAGGTTCACGATGAAGAGTCTACAGCGCGCTACCGCCTACAGTTCGCTCGATCTCAAGACAGATCGCTACTTCAAGAACGTAGGGACGAAGCTTCAGCTCCGTCCGCGTAGTACAGCGACGAAGGCGCGTTATCGTGACCAATGACCGCCGACCACAGATTTCGTTTCTCTTTGCCGTCCGCCGTCTGCCGTCCATCGTCCGCCGTCCACCATCCACCACACTAAATCCCGTACCCCACCGCCCGCCGCCCCACAAACGTCACCGCCTCCGCATACCCCGCGCGCTTCGCCCACGCCACCAGCTCATCGAAATCGGCGCCGACGCGCGACGGCGTGTGCGCGTCCGACGCCAGCGTGATCGGCAGCCCGAGCGCGTGCGCCCGCTCGACCACCGGCAACGCCGGATAGATCTCGTTGCAGCGCCGCAGCCCGTTGCTGTTCAGCTCGATCGCCGTGCCATGCACCGCCGCGCCCGCCAAAATCGCATCATGCAGCGGCGTCTCGTCCGACGGACGATGCCCGAAGATCTTTGGCAGATCCGGATGCGTCAGCGCATCGACCAGCCCCGACTCCGCGAGCTCGCCGATCAGCGTCCCATAGTCCGCCCACGCCGTCGCCGCATCGCGACGATCCCACTCCGCGATGAACCGCGGATCGTCGAACCCCCAGGCGCCGATGTAGTGCACTGACCCCAGCACAATGTCCCAGTCGTACGGCGCGAGGAACTGCGCCAGCACATCGTCCTTGCCGTGCAGCCAGTCCATCTCCAGCCCCAGCAGCACCGGCAGCCCATCGCTCTTCGCGTCTTCGATCAGCCGCACATAGTCGGCGATCCCGCCCGAAACATGCTCCTGCCAGTACTGCGCCGCCATCGCCGCAAGCTGCGGATCCGGATCGGCGTCCCACCAGCCGTAGAGCATCCGGTACGCCTCCTCGAAGCGGAACAGATGCTCCGTCACGCAGATCGTCGTCACCCCGCGCTCCGCCCCCGCCCGCACATACTCCTCAAGCAGCGCCCGCGTCATCGGCGGCGCCTGCCCATGCGCCTGCAAGTGCGTATGACAATCGATCACCCCCCAGTGTACGCCGCAGATCGACGCGAGCGACGCCCACCGCCTTGCCCTACCCTGCTCGGCTCGATTTCGAGCTCTGCGGACCTCCCCGCACGACTTCGAATCCACGCGGGCGATGTCAATTCGACTCCGCCTGCGTCACCGTCAGCACGGCCGCCGCATCCCGTCGCACAAACATGTTCAGCCACCGCCCCGCCGACGTAACTCGCCCAACATGTTCGCCGGCCCGGTATCACCGAGTGGAAGATGCGGTTGGTAGTCCGCCAGAGTCACCGGCGCCTTGAGATCTGCCTGCGTCTCCCGCTCGTGGTCAGAGTCTGGTCAGAACCCGCAGCCGATACTTGACAGAGGCTGGCGACATCTCGCCCGCGCGCGCGTTCGTGACTGGTGGAGGCTGCATGCGCAGGATCAGATTCGTCTTCGTCGCTCTTGCGGCTCTGATCGCCGTTGCCGCGCTGTCGGAGGGCGCACACCCGCAGCGCGCGACGACCGCGGCCGGCGCGCCCGGCACGATCGAGACGTTTGCCGGTGGCGGCGCCGGCGATGGCGGCGCGCCGACGGATGCAGCCATCGGCGGATCCATGGGCTTCGCCTTCGCGCCGAACGGCGACATCCTGCTCTCCGATCCCTCGTGCCGGATCCGCAAGATCAGCGGCAGCATCATCACGACAATCGCCGGGACCGGCGTCTGCGGCTTCAACGGCGACGGTATCGCCGCCGCGAGCGCGCAACTCAACAAGCCGAACGGCGTCGCGCTCGATGCGTCCGGCGACCTCTACGTCGCCGACACGCTGAACTGCCGTGTGCGAAAGATCAGCAGCGGCGTCATCTCGACGATCGCCGGCATCGGCACCGCATGCGCGTCGGCGACACCGGGCGACGGCGGCCCGCCGCTCGCCGCCACTATCGAGCCGGCCGACGTCGCGTTCGATGGCGCAGGTAATCTGTATATCGCCGACACGATGAACTGCCGTGTGCGCGAGATCGCCGGCGGCGTCATCACCACGGTCGCGGGCAACGGGACGTGTGGCTTCTCCGGTGACAACGGCCCCGCCACCGCGGCGATGTTGAAGTATCCCCGCGCGGTCGCGATCGCGCCCTCAGGCGAGCTTTACATCGCCGATAGTTGGAACTGCACCATCCGCAAAGTGTCCAGCGGCATCATCACACGCATTCTGCCTAATTCCGGCAGCAACCCCTGCTACCAGGATCCGTATCGTCTCACCTACGGCTGGATCTTTGGAGGGAGCGGCAATCTCGCTGACATCTCGCTCGACACGAACGGCGACCTCTATTTCACCGACCAATGTCGCCTCTTGAAATTGTCGGGCGGAGTCGTGACCAACATTTCCGTGCCAAGCACATTCAACTGCACGTACGGCGTCGCCCTTCACCAGACGACGCTCTTCTTCAGCCAGGGCTGCACGATTGGCACGATAGCCGCGGGCCAGACGTCTATTCTCGCCGGCAACGCATTTTGCCTTCCCGTTGGCGACGGTGGGCCGCCGCTGAATGCGACGCTCCTTATCGCACGCAAGGTCAAGCGGTTGATAAACGGCGACACATACATCCTCGAACAGTGCCGCGTACGCCGAGTTCACAACGATGTTGTCTCACTCGTCGCCGGTACGTCCTGCGCGAACGGCCACCCTTATAGGGGCGACGGCGGGCCCGCGACGGCCGCCGAACTTGACCTCGCGGAAGGATTCGACGTCGACGAAGCAGGGAACATCTATATCGTTGATACTCCGTTCTGCGCCATCCGTCGCGTCGACGCCGTGAGCGGGATCATCACTACCGTGGTCGGCGAAGGCATCCCGTCAGGCGTCTGCGGCGACACTGGTGAGGGCGGCCCCGCAACCCTTGCCCGCATGACCTGGCCAGTCGACGTCCACGTTGAGACGTCGGGCGACCTGCTCATCGCCGACCGCGACGACTGCAAGGTGCGACGGATCCACAACGGCATCTTCACGACAGTGGCCGGCACAGGCACCCTGCCCGGGGGAGGCCAGTGCGCAGGCTCGGGCGACGGCGGGCCGCCTACCAACGCGCGCCTAGATCACGTGCTCGCCGTTACCAGTGACACCACCGGCGATATCTACATCTCCGGTGTTCAAACAGGTTTCTGTTCTATCCGCAAGATCCATGCTGGCATCATCACAACGATCGCCGGGTCGGGAACGTGCGGGTTCAACGGAGACGACCGCCCCGGCCTTAGCGCGCAGTTCGCCTACCCCCGCGACCTGTCGCTCGATGCATTCGGCAATCTCTATGTCTCAGACAGCGATGCATGCCGCGTCCGCGTCTTCACGCACGGCCGCGTTATCACGGTGGCGGGGTCGACCACGATCGATCCCGACAGCGGCCTATGCGGGTATAGCGGCGACGGAGTTCCCGCGCGAGAAGCCGCGGTGCAGCCCGGAGGTACGGCTGTGACCAATGACGACCTGTACATTGCCGACCCCGAGGCTGGGCGCATCCGCATTATCCGTGAGCTGAACGCGGACGGCGATACGTGGCCGCTTGGCGCGGACAACTGCCCGCAATTGGCGAACGAAGATCAGGCAAACGCCGACGGCGAGATCATCGATCTCTCCGCCTACGGCAAGGCGTTTAACGACGCGACGTCGCCGAATGCCGACGCGATCGGCGACGTGTGCGATCCGGACGCCGACAACGACGGTCTCACGAACGCACAGGAAACCGCCGGCCAGCCCTGCGCATCCGCAAGCGCGCCAACCGATCCGCTCAAGGCCGACACCGACGGCGACGGCGTCCTCGATGGCGCGGAGTGCAAACTCGGCACTGATCCCGCGAGCGCCGCCTCCAGGCCCGCCGTGTTGCCGCCCGGCGACGCCGATCACGACGGCCTCACCGACGCCTACGAGCTCTCGATCGGCACCGATCCGAATCGCGCCGACACGGATGGCGACGGCGTCGCCGACGGCGCTGAGGTCAAGTACTACGGCACTGATCCGCTGGCGCTGGATACCGATCACGATCAGTGCTTCGACGGCAAGGAGATCGCATCAGTGAACGGTGACCACACGGTCAATTCGTCCGATCTTCTGCAGGTTGCGCTCGCCTTCGGCCCGCGCGGTCGCGCCAGTTACGTGCCGGATTTCGATATGGACAAGAACGGCGTCATCAACTCGACCGACCTCCAATTCGTGGCGAGGCAGTACGGCTCCTGCTGACCCCCGATCGGTTGATGATCATTCGGAACTGTTCTCAAACGGGCGGCGATGGGAAGCGGGACTTGAGCGTGAAGGCGTACGGCGTCGGGCCGTCGCGGCGGAGGGCGGCGAGGCGCTCTTCCGCTTCTTCGACCGTCGGCGAGTGCGCGGCGTCGAGCCACCACAGCACGAGATAGGGAGCGGGGTGCCGCTCGAACCAGTCGGCGCGCCGCCGGAACAGCTCGACATGGCCGCTGTGATACGTGTACTCGAACAGCGCTTCGATCGACTCCCAGACGGTGAAGTTGACGATCACCAGCGGGTCATCGCCGACGCGCACGCCGGTCGAGTTGCCGCTCTCGTCGTGCAAGCGCCAGATGAAGCCCGGGCTGCTGTCGCCGAGCTTGTTGATGCGATCGATCTCGGCGACGAAGTCGGCGATCTGCGGATCGTCGAGCGGCGCGATCAGTCGTGCGACGTTGTACTGGGCGACGTGGAAGCGTGGTGCGTCATCGCCCATGCTGCGGCATCGCTACTCGGCCGCGCCGGCTTCGATCGCCGCCGGTTCCGCTGCCGGAGCATCGAGGCCCATCGCCGATGCCGCGGGCGAGCCTGCTGACGGGCGGCCGATCACACTCAGCTCGAGCAGCTCGGCGACGTCGAATGTCTTCATGCGCTTGTCCTCGTCGGGCTCGACGGTGGGGATGCCGTCCTCGAACATCTGGATGCAGAAGGGGCAGGCGGTGGCGATGATGCCGGCGCCCGTCGCGTACGCCTCTTCCGTGCGGGCGACGTTGATGCGCTTGCCCTTCGACTCTTCGACCCACATGTGACCGCCGCCGGCGCCGCAGCAGAACGCGTTCTCGCGGTTACGCGGCATCTCGACGCGGGCGCCGCCGGGCAGCGCATCGATGATGTCGCGCGGGCCGTCGTAGTTGCCGTTGTGGCGGCCGAGGTAGCAGGAGTCGTGGTACGTGATCGCCACCGGCAGATCCTGCTTCGGGAGCAGCGCGCCATCCTGCAACAGCTTCGAGAGGAACGTCGTGTGGTGGACGACCTCGAACTGCCCGCCGAAGTCCGGGTACTCGTTCGTCATCGTGTTGAAGCAGTGCGGGCAGTTGGTGATGATCCGCTCGACGCCCTTCGCCTTGAAGACTTCGATCAGCGACTTCGCCTGCTCTTGATAGAGATACTCGTTGCCGAGACGGCGCGCCGGGTCGCCGTTGCACTGCTCTTCGTCGCCGAGGCAACCGTAGCTGACGCCGGCCTCAGCGAGCAGCCGGGCGACGGCGCGCGTGATCGGGATGTTGCGATCGACCATCGCGCCGGAGCAGCCGACCCAGTAGAGGTACTTCTGCGTGCCATCGAACGCGGGCACATCGAGCCCGTCCATCCACGACGTGCGGGTGTACTGCGTGCCGCGCCAGGGGTGGCCCCGCTGTTCGATCTGCTGCAGCGTGGCAGATGCGGTCTCGGGCATGTTGGCTTCGTTCATCGTCAGGAAGCGGCGCATGTCTTGCAGCGCCGGGATGTGCTCGATGAAGACGGGGCATTGGTACTGGCAGGCGCCGCACGTCACGCAATCCCAGACGGGGTTGAAGCCGACGGCATCGATGAGTGTGAGTTCCTCGACGACGGCGTGGCCGTTGGCGGTTGTGTGGACGTTGCCGTTGCCGTTCGTGGGCGGACGCAGGCTGTCCCATACGAACAATGGCGACGAGATCTTGTGCACCTGCGCCTCAAGCGCCGTGCGCATGTCGTGCATGATCTTCTTCGGGGAGAGCTCTTTGCCGGTGAGGAAGGCGGGGCAGTTGATCTCGCAGCGGCCGCACTCGGTGCAGGTGTAGGGATCGAGATTCTGCTTCCACGTCAGATCTTCGATTGTCCCCGCGCCAAAACGCTCGAGGTTTTCGAAGTCCTTGATCGGCTGGAGCTTGCCGGTGGATTCGACGCGGCGGAAGAGGATGTTGAAGGTGACGGTGAGGACGTGCGAGTGCTTGCTGTAGGGCAGGTAGTTGAGGAAGGCGAGGAAGTCGTAGAGGTGGGCGTACCAGAAGATGTTGAGGCCGGTGTGGGCGACGCCGGGTGACATGTTCGTCACGCTCCAGATGCGGGAGACGCCGTACGCAAGGAACGACCACGTCTCGCCGCCCTGGGGGTCGGTGTAGATCTCGAAGCTGTTGGTGAGGACATCGGAGACCATGAGGAAGGCGATGAAGAAGAGGATGAGCCAGGCATCGAGGTTGAAGGTCATCCGCGCGGGCTTCCAGAAGCGGCGCTGCCAGGCGGCCATGGCGCAGCCGACGAGGACAAGGATGTTGAAGCCGTCCATGGGCGCGCGGACGAGCACGTCGTAGAAGACGCCGCCGAGATGCTCGAAGGAGATGCTTTCGTTGATGCCTTTGAGGAGGAAGTTGAGGGTACGGATCTGGAGGACGAGGAAGCCCCACCAGATCATCGAGTGGAGGAGGCCGGAGTACCAGTAGCGCTTGCGAGCGACGCGGGAGTTGCCGAGCAGGTAGGGCACGATGGAGGTCATGCGCTCGAAGAGGTGGTCGAAGCGGTTGTCGCCTTTGCCGCGGAGGATGACGGAGCCCTTGATGTAGCAGGAGTAGGCGAAGAAGGCGAGGGCGAGGAAGAGGGAGACGTAGTAGATGTAGTTGCCGGGGAACTCGTGTGCTGGCAGCATCTTTATCTCCTGCGGATTGTTTGCGGTTGGAGTTTATCCGCGTGATGCGGATGAGGGTAGAGGGTGGAGTGGAGGGTGCGATCCCCAGAGAGCCCATTGAGAGCACAAACGGAAATGCTGGCGATGAGGGGTGTTTCACGTGAAACATTTGTTCTTGTTCATCATAAGTAAGGGCCGAGCGCACGATTTCAGACGATCGTAGCGGGAGCGGCGGTGATTTGGGAGCGGGCGCTATCACTACGCGCGGCAACGATCATCTTGTACCCTTCTTGCTGGCAATCCTAGAGACCTTGGAACGCCACCTGGGGCGCTCCGCGGGATCCATCCCGTGGAGCGCCCGTCGACGCCACGTCCCTTCTCGACATGAATTGGTAAGATTGCGCGGTATTTAGATTCGGACGGACATGTCTGGCGGCTGGTATTTCTCAGGAGTCCTATGAGCACGGCGCTCCTGCTCCCGCTGGAGAAGACACGCCTCCGAGGCTCCACCAGCGATGTTCTTGTGCGGACAGACTAGACCAGACGTTTGTGATCCATTGTCGTGTCTCTTATCGAAGCTAATCCGTGACAACGATACTACAATGTCTTGTACCGATCTTGCCGGCACTCCTAGACACGTCGACGTCGCCTAGGCGGCGCCGCGCCGGATCCATCCCGTGCGCCCGGTCGATGCCACGTCCCTTCTCGACATGAATTGGTGAGATTGCTCGGTGATTCGCTTCGTATATCATCTCTAGCGGCTGGTATTTCTCAGGAGTCCTATGAGCACGGCGCTCCTGCGCCCGTCGGAGAAGGCCCGCCTCCCCGAGACGCCCGGGCATGATTCGTCGAGAAAGGAGGCGAGCAACATGACTCCGCAATTGCTCAGTCATTCATACCGTCATTGCGGAAGGCGATTGACGCCTGCACCGAGAGCGATCTATGCTGCCAAAGAATCGAACGAGTGCAACTATCGAGAACGTCTCGGCAGTGCCGCATTGGGAACGAGAAAGGAACTGGAATGATCAGCGATCCACATCTCAGCACACTCTTGGTCGATCAAGAAGCGGTTGATACGGAACGAGTGACAGCGGCACTCAAGGGCCGACTAGGCATTGACGCAAAGGGCGGAGGTCTCGTCGTGGACAAAGGGTTCGATTCGCTGAAGGTCGATCAGAAGATCGTCGCCCTGCTCCTTGGACGCATCGCGCAGCAGTTGCTCGGCAAGGCGGACGATGATGGCATGGCACTGAAGGAACTCATCGATTTCTCTGGGCTGCCGCGAGGCTCTGCGGCCCCCGGAGTACGGCGGCTGCTGGGCACTCGCCTCGTTGCCCAGGGAGTGGACAAGCGTTACTCCATCCCCCGAAGTAAGGTGCTTCTCGCGGTCGGGGAGCTGGCAAAGTGAACGAATCGCACGCCGATCTCCAAACAGCGTTGAAGGAAGCGGCGGCAATGGTGGCTGACCTGCCCGAGGAGTTGCGTTCCGTAGCGTTCCAAGAAGCGTTCCGCTCTCTTCGCGGAACCGCCGCGGCCGCTGCGGTACAGCCCTCTCCCCGGCGCGCGCCGGAAGCATCGGCACAGTCCGAAATGCCCGACGCCGATCTCGTCGCACGACGGGGTGAGCGGCTTCACAAAATCGCCTATGCCGTTTATCGCATTGCTGCCGACGGCGGTGTTTGCACGACCGGTGCGATCAAGACGTACCTCAGCCAGCAACTTGCCACGAAGATCAAGGCGAACGGCGTACCAGACGTGCTGAAGGCAAGTACGCCGAGATATTTCCAGCGCCAGCGGGACGGGCGAGAGTTCTCCTACGAACTCACCGACAAGGGAATCGCTATGTTGGTGGAGTTCGGTCGGATGCAGGCGGCGGACTGATGACCAATGCGCGGCTGAGGCTGCAACGGCTCTCGACCCAAGCCGATCAAGTCCTCGTCGTGGCTCACCTCGCGGCCCTGCGAGCGGATACGGGCGCGTTCCGTCCGTCTGATGTGAAGGCGTTGTTCGCTGCCCTACGAGTACCGGGGCCGAGCAACGTCCCCAACGTGCTTTCGAGGCTCTCAACGCGCGGGCTGGTACTCAGCCTCGGCGGCGCGAGTTGGACACTCACCCCCGAAGGGGAAGAGGCAGTGGCCGCGCTCGCGATAGGTTGGAGCGCGGCAGACCTGCAAACCGAGTACGCCGCTGACTTCGCGCAGAGTCAGCATCATACGATACCCGCTGAACTCGCACCGACGCGTTTGATGGAGCCGTTGTCTCGATTCCTTGAGGCGTTCGCGTTTGAAAGGAATGTGTTCGGCATAAGCCGGTATCCCCGACCATTGGTTGCCGACGACCCGGTGCCAGCCACTTTCGCGACGGCGCGAGAGATCATGGCTGAATACGGGCTAAACTTTCATCTTGCTTCTGACCGCGCCGTCGCAGACGAAATGTGGCCGAATGTATCCGCGTTGATGTGGGGCTGCCGCTTTGGCATCGTCGTCGTCGAGGACACCGCAAATGAGGGCGTCAACACCAACGTGTTGATCGAACTGGGCGCGATGCTCATGACTGGACGCCGCTGCGTCTTCTTACGCGATAAATCGGTGGAGCGTGTGCCATCTGATCTCGTGGGCCACATCCGAAAGGACGTTGACTTGAGAGATCAGGCAACGGTCGTTGCCGCGTTGCACGACTGGTGTGACAACGACTTGCTAATCTCCACCAGCGCTCACTGAATGGTCATGACAAGCATCGGTGCCGCCGGTGTCGTATGCCGTTGAATGTGGATGCGGATCATGAATGGGCTGACGGATGGGGTTGAGGTGCGGGTGTACGCGACGGATCCGCTGTCGTCGAACACGGATGGCGACGTCTGCGGCGATGCGCGGGAGGTGGCGTCGGTGGATGCGAATACGACGGTGAATTCGAGCGATCTGCTGGCGGTGGCGCTGGCGTTCGGGCCGAAGACGACGCCGGGGTACATCGCGGATATGGATATGAATAAGAACGGGGTGGTGAACTCGACGGATCTGTTGTTTGTGGCTTCGCACTTCGGTTCTTGTTAGGGGGTCCACGAAGGGCCACGAAGGAGCACGAAGAGATCGACGGGGGAGGAACCACCCGCGCTCGCGGCTCGCGGGGCGATGCAGATTTCACCCGCGCTCATAGCTCGCGGGGCGATGCGGATCTCACAGATTCTTGGGATCGTGGTTGGGGGATGCGGTTGTTGATGAGCGGGAGTGATGGTGGGTGTGGGAGCGACTTGAGGGGGAACCACGAAGGGCCACGAGGAGCACGAAGGGATCGACGGGGGGGAACCACCCGCGCTCGCAACTCGCGGGGCGACGCGGATTTCACGGAAGTGATTGAACCACCCAGCCGGGGTGGTTTCTCTTTGTCCGCCTCCGTGAGATCAGCGTATGCGCATCGCTCTCGCGAGGGGCGAGCGGGGGTGGTTTCTTCGGGTGTCAACTAGACAGTGATGGGTTGCGATCTTTGTGAGGTTGACGTGGGGGCATCGACGCGCGGGGGTGGCGCGCGTACGATCGGATTGATGAGGATTACGGTTGCGCTGACGCCGAAGCTGCTGCGGTATCCGCGGATGCATGCGGTCGCGGTTGTCGATGTGCTGCGGGCGACGACGTCGGCGATCACAATGCTCGACAACGGGCTGTTGCGGGCGATCGTCAGCGACAACATTCAACAGGCACGCCGGCTGGCGCTCAACAACTTCTCATTGTTGTGCGGCGAGGTGCGGGCGCAACCGCCGGCGGGGTTCGATTACGGGAACTCGCCGGCGGAGTTCTCGGAGCTGTCGTTCAAAGGGAAGTCGGCGGTGCTGTTTACGACGAACGGCACGCGGGCGATGATTGCGTCGGCGGAGGCGCCGGTGGTCGTCGCGGCGGCGCTCGTCAACCGGCAGGCGGCGGCGGAGCGTCTGCTGGCGGAGGCGGCGCGGCGAAAGATCGATGTGGCGATCGTGTGCGCGGGGGTGGAGCGGGGGACGGCGTTCAGTCTTGAGGATACGGCGGCGGCGGGGGCGATCGTGGAGGCGGCGCGGGATCTCGATCCTTCGGTGCACATGACGGACGAGTCGTGGGCGGCGTTTCATCTGTGGCGGTGGTATCGGGGGGACGCGGAGCGGGCGTTCCGGCACTCGGCGCACGGTCGGGCGCTGGCGCAGCTGGGGTTTCATCGCGATCTGGCGTATGCGGCGCAGGTGGATGTGACGCGGACGGTGCCGCTGTTGTATCACGACGGTGATGTGTGTGTGCTGCGGTCGCGGGCGCCGCGGGCGCGCGGGGCGGCTGTTAGCGGATAGCCGATAGCTGTTGGCTGTTGGCTGTTGGCTGTTGGCCGTTGGCCGTTGGCACGGCGAAACATCAAAGAGCAAAGAGCACAGAGCACAGAGCACAGAGCACAGAGCACAGAGCACAGAGCAAAGGTCGCGGCGCGGCGCGCGCTGGCGTGGTTGGCGCTGGTGTGGTCGGGGCGACGCTAGCACGGTGTGTCTTGATGCGCGGACAGGTGTCTGGCTGCGCGCGTAGGGCGTTAGCGGATGGTGCGATCGTTGCGCATGCGGGTGGCGGCTTCGACTAGGACGAGGGTCATCATTGAGGCGGCGACGGGGAGAGCGGCGACGAAGAAGCATGCGACGACGGCGCCGATGACGGTGTCGAAGCCGGTGATGAGGCCGAGGCTCGCGGTGGCGATCGCCGGGGCGAGGACGGCGAGCCAGAGCGCGGCGATGCGGCGCGGGGCATCGCGGACGATGGCGTGGCTGACGCGGTCGGCGTGCCGCCACGAGAGATCCTGGTCGAAGATCGCGGGGATGGCGACGAGGCGGGGGAAGGCGTACCAGGCGCCGGCCGCGACGATCGCGGCGACGATGGTGACGTGCGGCACGGGGCCGAGATCGTGGGCGAACGCGGCGCCGGCGTAGCTGGCGGCCCAGAGCGCGGCGATCAGTGGCAGCCACGGGATGATGATGAAAGCGAAGCGTCGCGCGGCGGTGGCGAACGCTGTCGCGGCGTCGGGTTGAAGCTGATTGGCGCCGACGCAGAGGGCGGCGGTGGCGGCGGCGTAGGTGAAGAGGGCGATCAGGATCAGCAGCGGCGCGATGAGCGACATGGCGAACGGGCCACGCATCAAGCCCGGCACGAGCACGACGAGCGCGGCCGGTACGGCGCCGATGAGCGCGATGAAGGCGTATTCGGACGCGTCCTGGCGCAAGATCGCGATCGTCTCATCGGCAATCTCGATGAGCGGCCGCGTGTCATCGTCGACCCGTGCGAATGCTTTCGCCATGGCGTGCGTGTCCCCTGTGTGCTTCCCCTTGCAGGATCGTCGGCGGGCGGGCGCGGATCTGGTGCGTTTCTCGCATCGCAGCGCCAACTTCGCTAGGGTGGCTGCATGCCGGAGATACCCGACCTTGAAGCGATTCGCGGCTTCCTCAACGAGCGCATCGTCGGCGCCGAATGTACGGAGGCGGCGGTGCTGATCCCGCACGTCGTCCGCACGACGGCGGCGGACTTTTCGGCGACGCTCACCGGCAACCGCTTCGGCACCGTGCTGCGGCGCGGCAAGTTTCTGCTCTTCGCGCTCGCCGACGAGAGCGTGATGATCATCAATCCGATGCTCAAGGGGCGCTTCCAGTACGTGCAGCCGTCGTACAAGAAGGCCGCGAAGACGTGCGTGATCCTGACGCTCGACAACGGCTGGCAGCTGCGCTATGCCGATCAGCTGCTGATGGGCAAGGTCTACGTCGTGCCGGCGGATCAGGTGATGTCCGTGCCGATGTTCGCGGACATGGGGCCGGACGCGCTCGAGATCTCGGAAGAGGACTTTCGCGCGCGCATCCGGAAGTTCACGGGCCAGATCAAGAACATCCTCACGAACCACAAGTTCATCGCCGGCATCGGCAACGCCTACGCCGACGAGGTGCTCTTCGAGGCGCGCATCAACCCGTTCCGCAAGCGCACGGCGCTCTCGGACGACGACATCGGCGCTCTCTACCGCGGCATGCACAAGACGATGGATCGCTCGATCCCGATCCTGCGCGAGCACTTTCGAGAAGAGCTCGACTATCAGGAGTGGCGCGATCATCTGAAGATTCACCGCAAAGGCGCGCCACCGGGCGCCGAGAAGGACGTCGGCCGCTGCCCCCGCTGCGGCACGCACATCACGGAGATCTCGCCGAACCAGCGCATCACCAGCTATTGCCGCATGTGCCAGGTGTAGGGTTTAGGGGGTTAGTCGTTGGGGGCTTGACGAATTCGCGGCGTCGGCGATCGCGGGCACGTGGGTTCTCGTTACGTGGCAGCGTCAGCGACCCGGCGCGGGCTGGAAAGCCCGCGCTACAGCGGGAGCATTATGGTTCGGCACCAATTTGAAATGAACGCGATCGTCAACGCGCGCATCGTTTTCCCGGACGTTATTCGCGAAGGCGGTGTTGTCTTCGACGACGGCGTGATCGTCGATGTGATCGGCGCGGGGGAGGCGCCGCCGGATGACGCGGATGTCGTCGACGCGCGCGGGCAGTATCTGGCGCCGGGGTTGATCGACATTCACGTCCACGGCGGCGGCGGCTTCGACCTGATGACGGACGATCCGGAGCAAGTGCGCGGGTACGCGAAGTTCATCGCGAGGCGCGGCGTCACGTCGTTCTTGATCAGCACGTCCGGGAAGGATCACGCGCAGATCGTCGCCCGGCTTCGGGCGCTGGCGCCGATCATCGGCCACCAAGCCGGATCGGCCCGTATCGTCGGATTCCATCTCGAAGGTCCGTACATCAATCCGGTACGCAAAGGCGCGTTTCCGCCGGCGTGGCTGCGCGCGCCAAGCGTGGAGGAATACAACGAACTCGTCGATGCAGCCGGGAATTCCGTCCGGCAGATGACGCTGGCGCCCGAGCTGCCTGGCGCCCATGCGCTGATTACTGCCGTCGTGGCATCTGGCGCTACGGCCGCGATCGGCCACACGGACGCCACGTACGACGAGGCGATGCGGGCGATCGATCTTGGTGCGACGCACGTTACGCACTGCTTCAATGCGATGCGGCCGTTCGGACACCGCGACCCCGGTGTTCTCGGCGCCGTCATGTCGTGTGACGCAGTCACGGCCGAGCTGATCGGGGATGGCGCGCACGTCGACTACGTCGCGGCGCGTGTCCTCGTCAGGGCAAAGGGCGCGGACAACGTCGTCTTGATCACCGACGGCATGCCGCTCGCTGGCACGGCGGACGGCGACGGTACGTGGGAGGGCCAGCCGATCCGCGTTGAGGGCGGCAAGGCTGTGCGCATCTCCGACAACACGATCATCGGCGGCGTCATCACGCTCGATCAAACCGTCCGTAACGCTGTCGCACACCTCGACGTCGGCGTTCCGCAGGCGATCGCCATGGCGACTGCGAACGCCGCGCGGGCCATCGGCCTCGGCGACACCTACGGCACGATCGCCGCCGGCCGCGCTGCCGACCTGGTTCTCCTCGATGAGCGGCTGTTCGTCACGGCCGTGTGGTCGGCCGGGGCGGCAATTCCCTTGTAGTGCACAAGGGATCTCGGACGCTCGACGGATCGTTGTGTCTGGCGATGTGGTGATGGGTTCGGCGTTGCCGGGCCGCACGGCCGAGGGCGGCCGTGCGGCGACGAAGCTGCACCGACGCGCCACACGGCCATCCGCAACGATCCCTTGTGCGGAGAGCCTTATTCCCTCGCAACAAACAAGAACGCCGGACATCGATGTCCGGCGTTCTTGTTTGCCCGATTGCGGCGAATGTCCGTTAGTTGACGATCGTGATGTCCGTCATCGTGCTGCCGAGCGAACTCTGCCAGGCGATGCCGTCCGACGTGTTATCGAAGTACACATCGATCCACGTCGGGGCGAGTGAGCCGCGGTCGAGGCACTCGTATACGCGACCGGTCGGGTCGCCGTCGATCGTCAGCTTCGTGCCGAACGGCAGGTTGGAGCTGCACGCCACGGCGCCGGCGAACGGCGAACCGCCGCTGGCGAGATGGTTGCAGAAGCCCCCGCCGGGGCCGGTGCAGCCGTAGATCGTGATCCGCGCCCGGATCACGGTGCCGGGCGAGATGCCCGATGACACGCCGAGACCGTGCGCCGCCGCTCCGCCCTGCCAGCTGCTGCTGGGGTCGTACGGGATGGCGTTGGCTTCGGCGGCCGCTGCGGCCGCTTGCTGGTCGGCGAGGATGTGCATTGCCTTCATGACGTCCCATTTGCGCTGTTCGTCCATGCCGGCGAGCAGCGCCGCTCCCAGCTGGCCCGCCGATGGCGCGGCCGAGGCGTAGGAGCGCTCCCAGTTGCCGCCGACGCCGGAAGCCGACCGCAGCTCGGCCGAGGGTCCGTAGACCTGCGGGACCGAAGACGTCGTGCGGAGGCTGCTGGCCAGCGTTGTGAGCGCCGGTATCCCTGCCGCAAGCAGCAGGACGGCAACTCCGATGAGTGTGGCGATCCCGAGCCTGCGGCCGAGAAGGTCGCGGGCTGCGGGGCTATCGCCCGCCTGGCCGCCGAACGCGGGCACAGGGACGGGCATGGCTTGTGGAATGGCTTCGACCAAGACCGGCGTGAGCCTTCGGTCGTTCACCAGCGCCAGGCCGACGGATGCGGCTGTTCCGGCGACCATCATGGCCGCCCTGGCGCCTGAAACGAGTCCTCGATTACTCAGACAGTCCCTCCTTATCACTTTGCGGGGGATGGATTCCGATAGTTCTGCCTCTCCCCGCCGGTGAAAACGTCCGCACAAGGCCCGGTAATGACTCCGGGGCTTGACAAGAAAGTTTCTCGCTCAGGTTGGGGCGGCCCCAGCGAATGAGGCCCAAAACGGGCTGATTATAACCATGAACCTTCGAAGATCAAGGCCGATCGGGTGAGTGATCACCCCGATTTCCCTGCTTTGCCTACCCCGAAGGGAGTTCGCAGACGAGCTTTATTTGAATCTAAACGCCGTCAAGAACCGCTTGACATCATTTTTCTGGCACCTGTAACGTCCCGGTGACGTGATCGGCCGGATCGGCCGCATACCCGTCGGATGTTGCTCGTTTACGCTTGATCGATCGGTATTGTCCGCGGCGTTGCGATCGAGTACGCGCCTGACCCAGGGATAGCATCGGCCGATGGCGGGGAAAACTGTGTGTTCAGGGGGGACGACAAAGCGCAGGGATGGATAGCCAGGAGAAGTTCTGGTGGCGGCCGGCGAGCCCTCACCCCCGGCCTTCGGCCACCCCCTCTCCCTCAAGGGGCGAGGGGGCTCGCTCGGCGACTCGAAGCCGAGGCGGTGCGACTTTCAAGACAATCACGTGACCGCGACGAAGCAGGCGATGCCAGGCGTACGATCCGGCGGCCGCGCGATGTCCAGTGGACAATTGACAGGGTTACGGGGGTGGGATTACGATGGCGGGACGAAGCGAACGCCGAGTCCGTGCGAGATTCTTGTGCGGAGCGGGGGAACCAAAGCTTCCCGAAGCCGATATCGCGGGCGTAGCAATGGAATTGCAATGCGCGTCCGCTAGGCTCTGGGAGATGGGGTGAATCTCGCGAGAGCGAGTAGGGCACTCTCGGCCCGAACCCGGCAGCTAACCCCGTAGGCAGCAGAGAGGCTTCACCCTCGACCCCGTCAGGTCCCGGGCGACCGCCTCACCGATGTTTGTCTCTGGCACCGCGTCTCACGGCGTCGCTGTTTCGGCCTCTCCGATTGAGGCCGCGACGACGGCGAACCCTTTGGGGGGAGACACAGCTTTCAGGAGGATCGCCAATGTACGGCACGCTCGCGATTTCGCAACGGGCACTCAACGATCTCGCCGATGTCAGCGACGAGCGGACGCTCGACGAATTGCGTTCGCTCGCGCGGCCGATCGAGGGGCTGCGGGTGTTGAATCTCAGCGTCACGGGCTTCGGCACGGGTACGGCGGAGCTGTTGAACTCGGCAGTGCCGCTGCTCAACGATTTGGGCCTCGATGTCCACTGGCAGGTCGTGCGCGGGTCTGAGGAAGTGCAGCACGTCGCGCGCGCGATGTACCAGGCGCTCGGTGGCGTCTACGTCGATTGGACGCAGGAGATGACGGATGCGTGGCAGCGCTACGCATCGATGAACGCCGAGCTGCTTACGGAGCAGTTCGACGTGATTATCGTCCACGATCCGCAGCCGCTGGCCATCCGCTCCTTCCCAACGACGAACGACGATTCGACCTGGATCATGCACTCTCATCTCGATATGTCGTCGGCGCAGCCAGACGTCTGGATGCTCGTGCGCTCGCACGTCGAGAAGTACGACGCGGCGATTTTCGACGCGCCGACGTTCGTGCGATCGGACATCTCGGTGAAGACGTACGTCGTGGAGCCGGCGATCGACCCGAATAGCGCGCGCAACATGCCGCTGCCCGATGACGTGATCAACACCGTGCTGGCGCAGTACGGCATCGATCCGGCGCGGCCGATCATCTGCCAGGTGTCGCCATGCGATGCGGCGAGCGACCTCGTCGGAGCGTTCGAGGTGTGGCAGCAGGTGCGCGAGCGTCGCCGGGATGTGCAACTGGTCGTCATGTTGACGACCGAGCCGCAGGATCCCGAAGGTCGCGCCTGCTACGAAGAGCTGGCGTCGCGCGCGAAGGATGAGCCGGACGTGATCATCGCTTCGGGCCGCGAAATCGGCAACGTCGAGATGAACGCCTTCCAGCGCTCTGCGTCGGTCGTGATGCAAAAAGGTCTGCGCAAGGGCTTCGGTCTCTGGGTCTCCGATGCGCTCTGGAAGGAGCGGGCGTGCGTCGTCGCGCCGGCGCCGGGGCTGATGGAGCAGGTGATCGACGGCCGCACGGGGCTCATCGCCTCCTCGACGGACGAATTCGCGACGGCGATCGGCCGGCTGCTCGACGATCCGGTGACGGCGGCGAAATATGGGGAGAATGGCCGGGCACATGTAGCGGATCGCTTCTTAATCACGCGCTATCTCCGCGACTACCTTCAGATTCTGAACGAGATGCATACCTCCAATAACAGCCTCAACGAGATGCACAGGAAGAGCTGACGAGTGCTCGGATCCGTCCCGACGACGCCAAAGTCCATCGAGTCGTACCGCCCCGTCATCGGGGATAAGCGCACGGAAGAGATCCTCGAACTGGCATCGAGGATCCGCGGCGCGCGCGTGCTGCACGTCAACGCGACCGGATTCGGCGGCGGCGTCGCCGAGATCCTCGGCACGCTCGTGCCGCTGATGAATGACGTCGGCCTCAATGCCGACTGGCAGGTGATCAAGGGCGCCGACGAGTTCTTCAACGTTACGAAGGCGATGCACAACAGCCTGCAGGGGATGTACTACGACTGGACGCCCGCGATGCGGGAGATCTGGACGAACTACAACAAGCTCAACGCCGATCTCTTCGACGAAGACTACGACTACGTCGTCATCCACGATCCGCAGCCGGCCGCGATGCTGACATACATCGAAGAGCGCGACGGGCAGCGTCACGGCAAGTGGGTGTGGCGCTGTCACATCGACCTCACCGATGCGCAGGTGCAGGTGTGGGACTTTCTGCGGCCGCACGTCGAGCGCTATGACGGCGCGATCTTCACGCTAAAGGGCTACGTGAAGGAAGATCTTACATCTCCCAAGATCTTCCACGTGCCGCCGGCGATCGATCCGCTGAGCCCGAAGAACGCCGACCTGCCGCTCGAGACCGTGAACGCGATCCTCGAACGCTACGGCGTCGACCCGGCGCGGCCGATGGTGACGCAGATCTCGCGCTTCGACCCGTGGAAGGATCCGCTCGGCGTGATCGATGTGTACCGCACGGTCAAGAAAGAGTTCCCGGATCTGCAGCTCGTGATGATCGCGTCGATGGCCAGCGATGATCCGGAAGGGTGGGACTGGTACGAGCGAACGGTGCGGCGCGCCGGCGAGGACTTCGACATCCACATTCTGTCGAACCTCAACGGCGTCGGAAATGTCGAAGTGAACGCGTTTCAGCGCGCGGCGCGCGTCGTCATTCAGAAGTCGACGCGCGAAGGTTTCGGGCTGGTAGTCTCGGAGGCCTTATGGAAGGGACGTCCGGTAGTCGCGGGCAACGTGGGCGGCATCCCGTTGCAGATCTTGGACGGGGAGACGGGGTTCCTGGTGAATACGTCGGAGGAGTGCGCGGAGAAGCTGTCGTTCCTGCTCGGGCACCAGGCCGAGGCCGACCGGATGGGGGCGCGGGGCGTCGAGTTCGTGCGGGAACGCTTCCTGACTACGCGCTATCTGCGGGACTACCTCAGCATTTTCTGTCAACTCTCGGGGCTCGGGCCGGTGGCGGCAGAACAGCCGCAAGCCCAGCGCGCGGGGCGTTAGATCAGGGGCTATCGATGAAGCGAGTGGTGGCGCTCGTGCTGGCCGGTGGCCAGGGCGATCGGCTGAGCGTCCTGAGCGAAGAGCGCGCGAAGCCGGCCGTGATCTTCGGCGGCCGCTATCGGATCATCGACTTCGCGCTCAGCAACTGCGTCAACTCCGGCATCACGCGCGTCGGCGTACTGACGCAGTACCGGCCGCGATCGCTCAACGATCACATCGGCATCGGCCGGCCGTGGGATCTCGACCGGCAGGGCGGCGGCGTGACGCTGCTGCAGCCGTACCTCGGCCGCGATAGCGCCGATTGGTATCGCGGCACGGCGGATGCAGTCGCGCAGAATGTTTACTTTCTCGAAGAGACGAACGCCGAGATCGTGCTGATCCTCGCCGGCGATCACGTCTATAAGATGAACTACGAAGAGCTGATCGCGCAGCACATCGCCAACGATGCCGACGTGACGGTGCCGCTGTACGAAGTGCCGACGGAGGAAGCGCACCGGTACGGCGTGCTGACCGTCGATGAGCAGAACCGCGTCGTCGAGTTCGATGAGAAGCCGGATCGGCCGCAGTCGAACTTGATCTCGATGGGCATCTACGTCTTCCGGCGGCAGTGCCTGATCGATCAACTCGTCGCCGACTCGAAGCGCGAAGAATCGACGCACGACTTCGGCCGCGATGTGATCCCTTCGATGGTCGACGATCCCTCGATGAAGGTGTACGGCTTCAACTTCGACGGCTATTGGCGCGACGTAGGGACGATCGAGTCGTATTACCAGGGAAACATGGATCTGCTCGAAGATCTGCCGGCGCTCAACCTCTACGATCCGGACACGCGCATCCGCACGCGCGTCACGGGGTACCCGCCGGCGAAGGTCGGCTGGCGCGCCTACATTCAGCGATCGCTGCTCGATCTCGGTTGCATCATCAACGGCCACGTCGAGCATTCCGTGCTGTCGCCGGGCGTCTTCGTCGAAGAAGGCGCCGTCGTGCGCGATTCGATCATCTTCGACGACTGCCGCATCGAAGCGGGCGCGATCGTCGAGCGTTCGATCATCGATAAGAACGTCGTCGTCGGCAAGAATGCCTACGTCGGTTACGGCGACGACTGGGCGCCGAACTTTGAGCGTCCCGATATCGTCAACGCCGGCGTCACGATCGTCGGCAAGCGCGCCACGGTAGCGCCGTACCTGCGCATCGGCCGCAACTGCGTCATCGGCTCGAACGTCAACGCCACCGCGCCGGCCGACGACGGCTATCTGCCGAGCGGCACAACGATCCGCGCCGAAGAGCGCGAGTTTCCGTACGGCGTATAGAGTCGGGAGTTGTGGTGCGTAGATTGTCGTGCGTAGCGCCTCACGTCGCGGTTGCTGGCGACTACAACCCCGAAACCACACACTGCGAACAATGAAAACCGGCGCCTTCACGTTCGTCCTGCACTCGCACCTGCCGTACGCACGGATGGCGGGGCGGTGGCCGCATGGCGAGGAGTGGATCCACGAAGCGGCGACGGATACGTATCTGCCGCTGCTCTCGGCGCTGCACGATCTCGCGGCGGACGGCGTGCGGTATCGGCTGACGATCGGCATCACGCCGGTGCTGGCGGAGCAGCTGGCGGACGCCGATATTCTCGCGAACCTCGAAGACTACATCGAAGATCTGCGCTCGCGCGCGCACTCTGACATCGCGCGCTTCGATCGCGACGGCGATGGCCCGCGCGGCGTAGCGGCCGAGTTCTACGCCGGGCATTTCGCCTGGCTGCTCGCTCAGTTTCGCGATCGCTTCGGGCGGGACATCATCGGCGCATTTCGTTGGCTGCAGGACAACGGGTACGTCGAGCTGGCGACGAGCGCGGCGACGCACGGCTATCTGCCGCTGTTCGAGCGCGACTCGTCGATTCTCGCGCAGGTACGAACGGGGGTGCGGACGTACAAGCGGCATTTCGGGCGCGCGCCGGAGTCGTTCTGGCTGCCGGAGTGCGCGTACCGGCCGGCATTCATGGACGACGAGGGCGTGCACAAGCAGGGCATCGAGGCGTTTCTCGCAGGCGAAGAGCTGACGACGTTCTTCGTCGAGACGCAGGCGATCCTCGGCGGCAATCCCATCGGCAAAGCCGCAGGCGATGCCGTCGGTCCGTACGGCGCCGTGCCGCGGCGGTACGTGCTGCCGCTGCGCGACACGCCAGAGCCGACGGATCGCACGACGTTCCAGCCGTACTGGGTGGCGGAGCCGCGCGTCGCGGCGATCGGCCGCAATGCGACGACGGGGCTGCAGGTCTGGTCGGCCGAGCACGGCTATCCCGGCGACTTCCTGTATCGCGAGTTTCACCGCAAGGATGTCGAGTCGGGGCTGCACTACTGGCGCGTCACCGCCGCCGGAACAGGCCTCGGCGAGAAGGATGTCTACAGCCCGCAGCCGGCGTTCGAGCGCGTGCGCGATCACGCGCGGCACTTCGCGACGCTGGTCGAAGATCAGGTGCGGCAGTACGCGGAGTCGAGCGGCAAGTACGGCATCGTCAGCGCGGCGTACGACACCGAGCTGTTCGGGCATTGGTGGTTCGAAGGCGTCGAGTGGTTGCGCGACGTGCTGCGGCATCTCGCGGCGAGCGAGACGGTCGACCTGACCGGCGCCGCGCAGTTCGTGCGCGAGCATCCGCCCGAGGATGTCGTCGCGCTGCCGGAGGGATCGTGGGGCCAGCAGGGCACGCATTTCACGTGGATGAACGCCGACACGCGATGGATGTGGCCGCTCGTCAACGGCGCCCAACGCCGGATGGAGGATCTGGTCGCGCGGGCGGCGCTCGACCCCTCACCCCCCGGCCCCCTCTCCCACAAGGGGCGAGGGGGAGATCGCGGCGCGCTGGGCACGAGGCGAGGCGGTGATGAAGGGGCGCTCGACGACGGGCGAGGGGGAGACGGCGGCGCGCTGGCGCAGTGCGCGCGGGAGCTGCTGCTGCTCGAATCGAGCGACTGGCCGTTTCTGGTGACAACGGGGCAGGCTCGGGAGTACGCGGAGCTGCGGTTCACGCAGCATCTCGAGCGATTCAACGCGCTGGCCGCGGCGATCGAGTCGGACAGCGTCGATCCGGCGTTCGTCGCCGATCTGCGAGAACGTGACAAGCTCTTTGCTGATATAGATCCGCGAGACTTTGCGGCCCGCGAAGGCATGGCCGAAGCTGCGTCCTCCCGCGTAGGATCGGGCGGTAGATAGCGAGGCGATGCGGCGGCGCTGAACGTCCTAACGGGCTGTAGCGCGAGCTTTTCAGCCCGCGCGGGGGGCTTGAGGCACCTGTTCGGCCCGCTACGGTGAGCGACCGCACAGCGCTGTCAGCAAGTCGTGATCGGCCGGAGCGGGTAAGCGTCGGCCCCTACCGTGGATGATGGCAGGTTCCCTGACGGGCTTGCGGGCTGCTGTCATAATGAATGTGGTGGCGCGGCCCGGGGACGGGCGCGCCGATACATATACATGTAGAGGAGTCTGTCGCCCACGCGGGCGCGCTATGGCCACGATCTACTGGGCGCAACTGCTGCACTTCTATCAGCCGCCGATCCAGATACCGGAGGTGCTGCGGAAGGTCGTCGACGAGTCGTACCGGCCGCTGATCAGCATGCTGGCCGAACACCCGTACGCGAAGGTCAACGTCAACATCAACGGCGTTTTGACGGAGATGCTGTACGAGAACGGCTATCGCGATGTCATCGACGGGCTGAAGGAGCTGGCCGAGCGCGGTCAGGTCGAGTTCGTCGGATCGGCGAAGTATCACGCGATCCTGCCGCTGATCAGCGATCACGAGCAACGGCGGCAGATTCGCCGCAATCATCTGACGAACAGGCACTTCTTCGGCGACTCTTATCAGCCCAAGGGCTTCTTCCCGCCGGAGATGTGCTACGACAAGTCGTTTCTCGATCCGATGATCGATCTCGGGCACGAGTGGGTGATCATGAGCGGCGTCGCCTGCCCGGCGGCGTGGCCGACGAACGTCATCTACGAGACGACATCGCCCGAGGGCCATGCCGTCGCCGTAATCTTTCGCGACGATGTGCTCAGCAACAAGATCTCGTTCCAGGATCTCGATGGGCGCGGCTTCGTTGACCATCTGCGCACGTCGCATCCGGACGCGCAGGGCGACACGTACATCGTGACGGCGATGGACGCGGAGACGTTCGGGCACCATATCGAGAACTGGGACCAGCTCTTTCTTGGCGAGGCGTATGAGGCCGTCGCGCCGTACGCCGAGATGGTCGAGGCGCGCTCGCTGGCGAAGACAACGCAGGCGCTGATGACGATGACGCGCGAAGGCGGCGACGATCCCGTGATGTCGGTGACGATCAGCGAGCTGTTCGATCACTTCCCGCGGGCGGCGTCCATCGATCCACGGCCGGCATCGTGGAGCACGACGCACGAAGATCTCGATGCCGGCGTGCCGTATCCGCTGTGGCACGCGCCCGGCAACTACATCCACAAGCTGCAATGGGAGCACGTCGACCTGGCGCTATCGCTCGTGTCGACGGCGCAGGAAGTGGCGGACAGCGCGTCATCGAGCCGGCACGCCGAGATCGCGCGGGGGCTGATGGATCCGGCGCTGCATTCGTGCCAGTTCTGGTGGGCGAGCCGGCGGCCGCACTGGGACATCAACATGATCGCCCGCGGCCTCGATCAGCAGGCGTCGGTCGTGCTCAACGCCTTCCGCGCGATCAATCTCAGCTCCGCCGAAGAGGACGTGAAGCGCGACGCCTACTATAAGGTCGTAGCGTCGCGTGACATCCAGTCGAAGATCCACGATCAGTTGTTCTGGGATTAGGGAGTTGGGTTGAGTGGCTCGCAGAAAGCGGGCGACGGCCGCGACCGAAGGGCGCTGAACCAGTCGACGTCGGAGGTACCCCGCGCGGGCTGAAAAGCCCACGCTACAGGTGACGTGCGTTTCGGCGCTGTGCGTAGTGAAGTCGAGCCCCCCGCTGCTGACTACAATCCATTCACCACAACCACAAACGACCTATGAAAAACGTCTCCGTCATTCTCGCGTTTCATGCTCAGGAGCCGCTGTGGGACTTGCCGCAGGCGGTGCTGGCGACGCTGCACGACCCCGACGTGCGGCGTGAAGCAGTCGGCAACGACAACTGGATCAAGAAGCGCGCGGCGGCCGGTCGCGACATCTACAGCAACTTGATCGACTTCGGCGCGCGGCTCGGGGCGCCGGTGTGCCTCGAAGCGACGAATGAAGTGCTAATGCAGATGCGGCGTCACATGCCGCAAACGTTTGCCCGACTGGGCGAGGCGTATCGCTCGGGCTCGCTCTATCCGATTTACGGTAACGCCTTCCACACGCACATCGCGATGCTCTCCGACGACGAGCTGGCCGATGAGCTGCGTCTCAACCGCGAGTTCCTGCGCGACGTCGTTGGCGCGCCGGAGCCGCGGCATCTTGGCGCCTTCCCGATGGAGGGATCGATCGACGCGCACAAGCTCGCCGGGTTCAAGCGCGCCGGCATGGAGTACGTCATCTTCCCGAACCTCAGCCCACTGAAGGCGCGCTACGAGTTCGATCCAGCGCCCCCGTTCGCAACGGACGGCGCCGCGTCGCGCACGACGGCAACGGAGGTATACGGCGCGTTCACGATCGACGACGGGTTGATCGCGCTGCCGCGGCACTTCCCGATCTCGCAGGAGATCTGGCGGCCGATCACGAAGTACGCGCCCGAGCGCCTCGTGCCGCAGGGCTACATCCTCGGCAAGTACCCGGTGCTCGACGAGGAGTATCGCGATCACAAGCCCGTGGACTTCCCGACTACGCGCGAGCAGGGCGTTGAGGAGTACAAGGAGACGCTGCGTACGGCGCTGCGCGACGCGCCCGACGGAGGCTTGTTGCTCTACATCCAGGATCTCGAGCTGATGGACTTCGGAGAAGAAGCGCTCGATATTCTCGGCGAAGCGTGGTCGGCGGTGCGCGACGAGGGGGTCGCGAACGTACGATTCGTGACGCCGGATGATTACATCGACGCGATCAAGAGCGACGACCGCGTGTTGCCGCGCATGCGCTTCCACCAGGCGTCGTGGGCGCCCGAGATTCGGCTGGTGCTGCGCAGCGATGGCCACTATCCGCCGCTGCACGCCGGCGAAAACGAGGGCATCGACAACGACACGGCTGTCTTTCGGCGCTGGCCCTTCATCTTCTGGGAGCCGGGTCGCTTCATCGCTGACACGATGAAGTCGTTGCTCGCGTCGTTCGGTCATGATTTGACGATCCGGCTGAGCGGCGTCGAGCTTGATGCGCGCGGCTACGACTTCGTCGGGCTCGACGCTGAGACGCGGCTCGCGATCCACATGCGGGCGATCCAGCGCGCTTGCAATTTCGGTTGGCAGCCGGACGAAGATCGGCATAAGTGGCCGTACATGCACGGGTTGGCGATCTGCGAGATCCTGCGCGACGAACTGAAATCGCCCGACGACGGTGGTGTCGGTGAGGCATCGCAAACCACGAACCCGAACGCCGCGGCGCTGCCTCTGCCCGACTTCCGGCCGCTGCCGGAGCGCGCGCTGCGCGGCCTCGATCGCGTGCTGGAGATCATCGTCGATACGCGCGTCGCGTACTTGCGGCGCGGCATCGAGCATCTCGGCGATCGCACGGGTTCGACGGAGAAGCGCGCGGAGTCGGAGGAGCATTTGCGGAACGCCGAGCAGCGGCGCAAGCGCGCGTCGGCGCTGATCCGGCAGGTGCAGGCGGAGAACACGAAGTTCGTCACGAACTGCGCGATCGACGCGCGCGCAGGGCTGCGCATCGTCGCCCTTGTGCAGGAGCACTGTAAAGAGGCGTATCTCGCGATCAACGAGATCCAGCGCGCCTGGATGTGCATCGACGATACGGCGGGGATGATCGAGCAGATGTACGAGTATCTGCAGGCGCTGTACCCGCCGAAGTTCCCGGCGATCCTGCGTGATCTGCTGTCGGATGAGGAGATGGCGGCGGTTGATGCGCCGGCGTTGGTGTAGACATTCGTAGTCTGCGATGCGCCGACGGGTCTTCCACGAAGGCACACGAAGAGACACGAAGAAGGACGATCCACCCCCGGTCGCCCGGCTCGCGAGGGCAACGGAGAGGGCACAGAAATCAGAGAGTGTGGGCGAGCAGATCAGCCTCCCACGAAGAAACGCGAAGAGACACACAGTGTGCGGCACCGGGGGAGACGCGACGCGTAGCATAGGCGCCTCGCCAGTGCATCCGGCGAAGCCGGATCTCACGTGTGACCAGCGTCCCTTCGAGCGAACGTCTCCGCGTGCGATGACGCCGCGGAGTGCGCGCCGTCCTGTATGGCGCTTCGGTTCGACGCACGGGCGTTGGGTGGCGACCGACCGCGGACGGAGCTAAAGCTTCGTCCCTACGACCCTGGATCGGCGACTTTTTCTTGTCCGCTCGTTTTCGTCGTCGTTGTGTCAGACGCCGGCGTAGGAGTGGAGGCCGCTGACCCAGAGGTTGACGGCGAAGTAGGTGAAGAGGACGCCGATGTAGCCGAGGATGAGGATGCCGGCGGACCGCTTACCGCGCCAGCCGCGGAGGCCGCGCGCGTGCAGGTAGCCGGCGTAGATCAGCCACGTGACGAGCGCGGACGTCTCCTTCGGATCCCAGCCCCAGTAGCGGCCCCAGGCGGAGTTCGCCCACCAGGCGCCGAGCGCGATGCCGAGCGCGAGCATCGGGAAGCCGACGAGCACCGACTTATGCGCGATCTCTTCGAGCGCGGCTGCCGAGGGCAGGCGCGCGAACCGCCGCTTGCCGTCCTGCACCAGATACAGCACCGCAGCGCCGAACGACACGGACAGCGCGCTGTACGACAGCATCATCATGCCGACGTGGATCGCGAGAATGCGATTCGCCTGCAGCGCCGGGATCAGCGGCGTCACCTTCTCCGGGAAGAAGACGAGCGACACTGTGAACAGCGCCGCGATGCCGGGGAACAGCACAGCGCCGAGCGATCGCTGGCCATAGACGCGCTCGAAGATCACGTAGAAGAGCGTGCTGCCCCAGCCGAGGGCGATCGTGTACTCGTACATGTTCGCGTACGGCGGGTGGCCGGTCGTCGCCCAGCGAAACGCCAGCGAGAGCGTCAGCGTCGCCAGCATCAGCCACGACGCCGCCGTCGCGAACGGACCGAGGAACGCCGGCGGCTCGCTGCGGGAGGCGATCGTCACGCTCGTGCCGGCCGTCGTCGCCGCGCTGCGGTACGACACGCGCGGCCACAGCGGCGCAGCGACGTACGCCGCGGCGGCGCACAGCGCGAGCACGTAGGCGGCGATGAAGGAGTTGTAGGCGAGTGATTCCAATGTTCGATCCTGAGGGCTGTCGATACAGATACGCGCAGGGAGCGTCGACGGTTCGGTTCTACAGTGTAAGAAGCGGAGGCCAGTCGCGGAAATCGGGGCTGAAACTGGTGCCGTTCGCTATAGCTATACTCGCAACATGCGTGACTTCGAATGCATTGGCATTCCCTTCGTTGAGGAAAAAATCACCGGGCGCCGGTTCCGCGAACTCGCCGGTCTCGGGTATCCGCACCCCCGGACGGACGGTGGCAAGACGATCATGTGGACAGACGCTTCGAGCGGCGCTGCCATGATCTTCAACACCGACTCCAAAGGTTCGATCGTCTGCGTTCAACCTGCCTTCCAGGCCGGTGTGGACTTTCGGGGCGTCGCGGCGGGTTGGGGCGCTGACGCGGATGGGTGTAGGTTCTGCGATCCCCTTCTCGCGACCCAGCCAGTTCCAAACTCGGATGCGCGGCCGCCTTTCGTATTTCACGTCGGGAACGCCGGGTTGGCACGCGAGCGTATCACGGCGGGCGCGCCGCTGGATCTGATCGTCGCCGGTTTCGCCCGCGGCATTCGGGCGTGGAAAGACGAAGCGGAGTACCATCGGACACCAGGCAAGCAGCACTCGGACGTTCACACGATGGGATTTCGATACGACCCAAAGGACCCCAGTCCAGCGCAATATCTGATCACAGGTACGGTCTTATGCGTCGAACGGCAACGGAACTCCGTGACGAACGTCGAGTTCTGGGTAATGTCGCTCGACGCGCCGTTCGGAGACGGCCGTAGGTGGGACGTTGTGGCACGAGACGAGGACCTGCCTTGGGGCGCGAACGCGGGCAGTGTGGTCGAAGCCAATGTTTGGGCATGTGCGATGTCGATGAGCTGATGTCCGTGGTCGCCGGCCCTCGTGTGCCATACTCCGCCTGTCGCGCGCCCACTACTTCTTCGCCACCGGCGTCCCCGGCGCGCCCTCCGGCCGCCGAAACTCTATCCTCCGGAATGATTCGGCGTGGTCGTAGCCGGTTTGCTTGCGGCGTTCTTTGTTGGGCTTGCCGGCGCCCATCCAGCGCTTGAGGATGTCGTCGCGCGACCGCGCCTCGATCTGGCTCGTGTGGCAGAGGATCGCGTCGGCCTTCTGCTCCAGGTACGGGCCGATGTCGACGTGGAAGTCGGGGTTTTCGGTGCCGGCCATCAGCAGCTCGGCCGTGCGATGCGGGCCGATGCCATCGCGGGCGAACTCGCTGTAGTAGTGCGGATCGTGCGCCGCCGGGAAGAGCGCATCGCGGACGACGCGGCCGATGACGCGGTGGTCGCTGTGGTTGAAGCCTGCGCGGAAGCCGTCCCACGAGATCATCAGATCCGGCTGCAGCTGGCGGATCAGCTTGACGACCATGCCGCGTAGCTCGTGCGTCTCTTCGAGGAAGCCGTCGGGCATGCCCCAGAAGATGCAGCGCTTCAGTCCGAGCACCTTCGCCGCGGCACGCTGTTCGGCCTCACGCATGGCGGCCAGTTCCTGACGACGGAGCGTGATGTCGCGCGTACCTTTATCGCCGCTCGTCGCGATGCACAGCGTCACATCGAGGCCGATATCGCAGAGCTTGGCGATCGTGCCACCGCAGAGG
>JBBQVO010000010.1:0-35185 GCA_038211505.1 Dehalococcoidia bacterium
CTTCGAGAGCAGCGCGCCCGCGCCACCGATCGCCAGCAGGTAGACGGCCTTGTGTTCTTGCAGCGACTTCTTGACCACGCTGCCGCGTCCGCCCTTGCCGATGATCACCTTCAGCCCTTGATCAAGCAGCGCCGGCGTGAAGGGATCGAGGCGCATGGCGGTCGTCGGGCCGGCGGAGCCGATGACCCTGCCCGGCCGTGCCGGCGACGGGCCGACGTAGTAGATGATCTGGCCTTTGATATCGACGGGCAGAGGCTTGCCCTCTTCGAGCGCCATGATCATGCGACGGTGCGCCGCGTCACGCGCCGTGTAAATCGTGCCGTAGAACTTCACGTGGTCGCCAGCGCGCAATTGCGCGACGTCGTCGTCCGTAAAGGGCGGTGAGGCGTGAATCTCGCCGTTCTCTTTCGTGATGGGCATATCTGTTCTCCTACGGTGCGGATCGATCTTACTGGACAGTGGCTGTTCGCGGGGCAGCAGCGATCGGCGCTACCGGGCGATCCGAGACGATCGTCCGACCATGTCATTCTGAGCGAAGCGAAGAATCTCTCCGATATCGCGCTGAAGTTCGTCCCAACGGAACGCCCCGTATACCAACGTCGGAGGCGATCCGAAGGGATTCTTCGCTTCGCTCAGAATGACATGGTCGGGAGTGTTCTCCGTCGTGCAGCGATGTGTCTCATCGACGACGGGCGACCTCACGGCGTCGTGCCTGGAGACACTAGATTGCGTCTCACGCCTCTGCGAATGACCAATCAAGTTGCTAGGAAACGGAACCATTCTGGCGCGTTTGAGATCACAATTTGTGACCTCAAACGGCGTCCGCCTCCTGCATCTCCACGTTCACGACGACGTTTTCCTGCGAGCCGCGGGCGACGATGAAGACGACGGGCTCGGCGTCCGAGAGGTTGATCTCTTGATGGACGAGGCCGGCGGGGACGAAGATGAAGTCGCCGGCGCCGGCGTCTTCGGCGTATTCGAGATGCGCGCCCCAGCGGAAGCGGCAGCGGCCGCTGGCGACGTAGATCGCGCTCTCGACTTCGCCGTGATGGTGCGCGCCCGAGCGGAAGCCGGCCGCCGTCGTCACTTCGCCCATCCAGACTTCGGACGAGCCGCACGTCTTGGCCGAAACGCCGGCGGCGCGCTCCATCCCCGGCGTCTGCGCCGTGCCGCGGTCGCGGTCGCCCGCACGTACGATGCGCACGTCGCTCATCGCAGCTGCTTCTCCATATCCGTCATGTGCCATTCGATCACGGCGGCCCAGTCGGCGCCGCCGTTCCACACCTGGCCATCGGTCTCGCCCGTCACGCGATAGCCGCGGCGCTCGTAGAACGGGATGTTGCCGCCCTCGCGCACGACTTCGATGCGCATCACGGCGTGGCCGGCCTCGATCGCCGCAGCCTCGGCGTGCGCGATCAGCATCGACGCGAGGCCGCGACCCTGATCCGTGACGGACGTCGCGAGCAGGCCGAAGTGCGCGTACTCGCCTAACGTCTCGATGTGCACGCAGGCGGCGATGCGGCTGTCGATCACGGCGATGCGCAGGCCATCGACGCGGCGCGACAGATCGTCGTGATTCGTCCGCCGCCCGATCCGCGTCGAGCGATGGAACACGTGGCCCTCGCTGACGAGATACGCCGCGTTGATCATCGAGACGAGCGCGTCGAGATCATCGACGGTCGCGGGCCGGATCGTGATCGTTTGCTGGTCGGTCGCTGAGGACTCGATCGTGCCCATGCGCTCGCTCGCTGCTACAGCTCGACGTGCTTCGAGCGGGCGCTGTGGCACTGTAGGTTGACGGCGACGGGCAGCGACGTGATGTGTGTCGGGTACGTCTCGATGTTGACGGCGAGGGCGGTGTTCGAACCGCCGACGGCCTGCGGGCCGACCCCGAGCGCGTTGACCTTCGCCAGCAGCTCTCGCTCGAACTCCGCCGTCTCCGGATCGTCGCTCGCGGCGCCGACGGGGCGGATGATCGCTCGCTTCGCGAGATACATTGCGTACTCGGATGAGCCGCCGACGCCGACGCCGACGACGAGCGGGGGGCAGGGGTTGCCGCCTGACTCTTCGATCGTTTGCAGCACGA
Organism: Dehalococcoidia bacterium; assembly: GCA_038211505.1. Taxonomy (GTDB): domain Bacteria; phylum Chloroflexota; class Dehalococcoidia; order DSTF01; family JACRBR01; genus JBBQVO01. The sequence continues at coordinate 2,087 of JBBQVO010000010.1, forward strand.
ACTCGGTGATACCGTCCTTGCCGCGGGACGGCAGCATGATCTGAAACTTGCTCATGTTCTCGCAGCCGCCGCCCTTCGGCACGACGGTGATGCCGAGGCCGTCGCCGGGCACGATCTCGGTGTGGATGACGGCCGGCGTGTTGTTCTTCGTGTTGATGCGCGACGAGAACGGATGCTCGACCATCGACGCGCGCAGGAAGCCTTCGGTGTAGCCCTTGCCGACGCCGGCGTTGATCGCATCGCGCAGCGAGCCGCCGACGATGTGCACGTCCTGGCCGACATCGACCATGACGACGGTGGTGCCCGTGTCCTGGCAAAGCGGGATCATGTCGCGCTTCGAGATATCGACGTTCTCGAGCAGCTCGATCAGTACCTGCTTGCCGAGCGGCGACTTCTCGTTCGACTCCGCCTTCCGCAGGCCGGCGACGACGTCGTCGGGCAACTCATGCGTAGCGCGCTCGCACATCTCCGCGACCGCCTGGGTGATCGCCTCGACCGGCACGTCGCGCACGCGGGTTGATGTATCCGTCGTCATCGCTTCAATCCTCATCTCTCTCGCCTCAACTGCGGCCGAGGACGGCCACGCTACATCGACGCCCTACGTCAGCAGGGCGAGTAGCTCCTTCGTGGCGTCGGCGGCCTTCTTGATCTTCGCCAGCTCGTCGTCGCTCACCGGCATCTCGAACGTGCGCTTGATGCCGCCGGCGCCGAGCTCGCACATGACGCCGCAGACGATGTCCTTGATGCCGTATTCGCCCTTACAGAGTACCGCGCTTGGGATGAGACGGTTCTGGTCGAGCAGGATCGCCTCGACCATCTCGACGGTCGCAGCCGACGGCGCGTAATACGCACTCGATACCTTCATCAGCTCGCCGATCTCGGCGCCGCCGCGCATCGTCCGCGCGACGATCGTATCGATCTTATCTTGCGAGAGCAGGGAGGCGAGCGGCAGGCCGCCGATGCGCGCCTGCGAGACGATCGGCACCATCGTTGTGTCAGTGTGGCCGCCGAGGACGTAGGCGTGCACATCGCGGATTGAGACGCCGGTCTCCATCTGCAGGAACGCGCGATAGCGCGCCGTGTCGAGCGCGCCGCCCTGCCCGATGATCCGTTCGCGCGGAAACCCGGATGCTTCGAGCGCGACGTGACACATGGCGTCCATCGGGTTGGCGAAGATGATGATGGCGGCGTTCGGCGACGCCTTGGCGGCGTCCTTGATCTTGGCGCGGACGATATCGGCGTTGCCGTTGAGGAGATCTTCGCGGCTCATGCCGGGCTTCCGCGGCGCGCCGGCCGTGCAGACGATGACGTCGGAGTCTTTCGTGTCGTCCCAGCCGTCGGTCGCCGTGATCTTCGTCTCGAATCCGAGCCATGACGCCGACTGCGCCATGTCGAGCGCTTTGCCGTGATGCAGCGTCTGCGCGAACTGCGGGTCGTCCTGGATGACGACGTCGGCGATGCCTTTCTCGACCATGCGCTGAGCGATGGCGCCGCCCGTCATGCCGCCGCCGATAATCGTGACTTTTCTGCGAGTTGGCACGCTGTCTCCTTGCGTTGGCGATTGTCGGACATAACGAAGGCCCGAGCGCCGCCCGAACCCACATCTGATTCCGTTGCGTTGTGAAGCTACATCGCAGTATAACGAGTGCCGCCAAGTGAGCGGAAGCCGGCAGGCGGGCGAGCGGCGCTCGCGGCAGCAGACCTCAAACGGCAAAGAACAAAGCGCGTGCGACCGTGCATCAGGTTGTCTGACACTGAGCTATTCGCCCGCAGGCTTTGCCTTTGGCTTCGGGCGTTTGTAGGCGGTCTTCGCCTTGCTCGGCTGCACGCGCGGCGGTTCGCCCGCCGCCTTCGGGAACTGCGGCGGCCACGGCGCGTCGCCCTGGCCTTCGGTCTCCTGCCGCTCGACGAGCGCAAGCAGGGGTTCGAGCGAGAAGTGTTCGTCATCGATCGTCGCCGACGCATCGCCGTCCTTGGCGAACAGCGCCGGCACCGTCTTCATCGTGAAGTCGGCGGGCTCGACGTCCGGCACATCGCGCCAGGCGATCGGGAACGACGCGCGCGCATCGGGCATCGGGCGGATCGAATACGCCGAGGCGACGGTGCGGTCGCGGGCGTTCTGGTTGTAGTCGATGAAGACGCCGTGGCGCTCTTCCTTCCACCACTTCGTCGTGGCGATCGCCGGCACCCGGCGTTCGACTTCGCGACCGAGCGCCAGCGCGCAGCGCCGCACCTCCGGAAAGCCCCACTTCGGCTCGATGCGCACGTTGATGTGAATCCCACGAGATCCCGACGTCTTCGGGTAGCCGCGCATGCCCATATCCGTAAGCACGTCGTTGACGGTGAGCGCGACATTGCGCACGTCGGCGAAGGTGGCCGCCGGCGTCGGATCGAGATCGACGCGCAGCTCATCCGGATGATCGACGTCGTCGGCGCGCACCGGCCACGGGTTGAGATCGATGCAGCCGGCGTTGGCCGCCCAGGCGATCGCCGCCGGCTCGTCGCAGACGATCAGGTCGGCCGTGCGCCCGCTCGGAAACGTGATCAGCGCCGTGCGCATCCAATCGGGCTTGTTCGATGGCGCGCGTTTCTGGAAGAACGGCTCGCCCGTCGCGCCGCCCGGAAAGCGCTTCATCACCATCGGCCGGCCGCGCACGCCGCGCAGCGCGCCTTCGGCGACGCTGATGTAGTACTGGACGAGATCGAGCTTCGTCAGACCCGCCTCCGGGAAGTAGATCTTCTCCGGATTCGTGACGGTGATCGTGCGATCGCCGACTTCGAGCTTGAGCGAGCGTTCGGGCATGGAGGCAGGATACGGCGCGGAGCATCAGGCGTCATGTCGCGAGTTACGCAAACCGCAGGTTCGGCCGTGTGGCCGCGACCGCCGTCAGATGTCATGCTTCACGCGCAACTGTCACTCGAACGGAGACCGCGCCATGACCACTGAAAACGCGCCGCTGCTCTACAACCCCTTCGACCCGTCGTTTCGCTCCGACCCGTACCCGATGTACCGGAAGCTGCGCGAGACGGAGCCGGGGCATCGCAGCCCGCTCGGCTTCACGGTGCTGACGCGATACGCCGACTGCGTCGCGATCCTGCGCGACCCGCGATCGAGCAGCGACTCGCGGAAGTCAGAAGGGTTCCGAGATCAGTTGAGCGCGCAGGGCCTCGACCCGGATGAGCAGATCGCGAATTCGACGCAGCCGTTTTTGTTCATGGATCCACCGGATCACACTCGCCTGCGTGGCCTCGTCAGCAAGGCGTTTACGCCTCGCGTGATCGAGGGACTGCGGCCGCGCATCGAGCAGATTGTCGGCGACATTATCGACTCGCTGCGTAACGCGCGCGAGATGGACGTGATCGCCGATCTCGCGTACCCGCTGCCGGTGACCGTGATCAGCGAAATGCTCGGCGTGCCGGCGGAAGATCACGAGACGTTCAGCGCCTGGTCGAAGGAGCTGGCGCGCAGTCTCGATCCCGACTTCGTGCTGCCGCCGGAGGTGCTCGAGCGTCGCCAGAAAGCATCCGAAGAGTTCGTCGAATACTTCAAGGCGCTGATCGAGAAGCGGCGCGCGTCGCCGCGCGACGATCTCGTGAGCGCCTTGATCGCCGCTGAAGACGAGGGCAACAAGCTCACCGCGGATGAGTTGCTCGCGACGTGTGTGCTGTTGCTGATCGCCGGCCACGAGACGACGGTGAACCTCATCGGCAACGGCATGCTGGCGCTGCTACGCCATCCTGATCAGCTGGCGAAGCTGCGCGACGATCCGTCGTTAATCCGCACCGCCGTCGAGGAGTTGCTGCGCTTCGATCCGCCGGTGCAGCTCACGGGACGGACCGCGCTCGAAGACATCGATCTCGGCCACGTAACGATCGAGAAGGGCGGCACGGCGCTGCTGCTGCTCGGCGGCGCAAACCGCGATCCGGCGCAGTTCGCCGATCCGGAACGCCTCGACATCACCCGCGAGGACAACCGGCATCTTGCGTTCGGCATGGGCATCCACTTCTGTCTCGGCGCCCCGCTCGCCCGGGTCGAAGGCCAGATCGCCATTGGCGCGCTGGTGCAGCGCATGAAACAGCCGGAGCTCGTGCGAGACGAGCCGGAGTACAAAGAGAATGTCACGCTCCGCGGCCTCGCCGCGCTCCCCGTGCGATACGCCGGCATCGACTAGCAGAGCGCTGAACGACTCGTCTGATCTGTGGCGTAGGCTTTTCAGCCCGCGCGGGACACCGCATCGGATCGTGGGTTCGGGACGCCAGCGACGGTCGCCGTGTGAATCGCGATTGAGTTCCGTCTCGGCCCGCGATCGCCGTGATGCTATCCGGCGATCGCCGCGACGTGCGCGGAGTCGAGGTACTCGTCGACGCGCGTGACTTTACCATCGACGACGGTGCAGACGATGCAGGCCGGGATCCGGAACTCGTTGCCTTTGAGGCCGACGCCGCACGTTACGTGCTGCTCGACGAATCCCATCGCCGTGGCCTCGCAGCGCACGTCCTCGTAGCGGAAGTTCTTGACGTTGGCAGCGATCCAGCCGAGCACGACGAGATTCTGGTCGACCGTCTGCGTCTGCCCGTCGTTGTTGTGCCAGATCTTCGCGTCCGGCGCATACATCGCACGCACCGCATCGATGTCGCCGGCGGAAACGGCGCCGAAGAAGCGCTTCGCGATGGCGAGCATCTCATCACTGTGCGTGTCGGTCGTGTTCATGATGATGCTCCTCGTCAGATCCTACGCAGACCCGGATACGGGCGGATCGCTGCGAATCGTCAACCCGCCTCCGACCGTTCGATCGTTCCCCTCATCCCTCTGTGCCCTCTGTGGATCCCGTCCCGAAGGCCTAGTTCACGCGGCGCGTCGCGCCCTTCCAGTACTGCTCGCGGATCTTGAACTTCTGGAGCTTGCCGGTGACTGTCCGCGGCAGCGAATCGACGAAGTCGATCGACGTCGGGCACTTGAAGTGCGCGAGATGCTCGCGCGTGAAGGCGATCACTTCGTCTTCGGAGGGCGATGCGCCATCGCGCAGCACGATCAGCGCTTTCGGCGTCTCGCCCCACTTCTCGCTCGGCACGCCGATGACGGCGCATTCGAGCACGGCGGGATGCTTGTAGAGCGCATCCTCGATTTCGGGCGAGGAGATGTTCTCGCCGCCGGAGATGATCACGTCCTTCTTGCGATCCACGATGTGGATCGATCCCGTCTCGTCCCAGACCGCCAGATCGCCGGAGTGAAAGTAGCCGCCGTGGATCGCCGCATCCGTTTCCTCCGGCTGCAGCCAGTATCCCTTGAGCACGACGTTCGATCGCGCGCACACTTCGCCGATCGTCGTATTGTCCTTCGGCACAGGCTTGCCGCTGTCGTCGAGCACCTGGACATCGGTCCCGATCACCTCGACGCCGGCGCGGGCGCGGCGCGGAAAGTCGTCCTGCGCGCTGTTGTAGTCGGGCGTCGAGACGGTGAGGATCGGCGCCGTCTCCGTCAGTCCGTAGATCTGGATGAAATCCCACCCCAGTTCCCGCTCGAGCTTCTCGATGAACGCGGCAGGCGGCGGCGCGCCGGCGACTACGAATCGCGGCTTCGTCGTGATCGTGTGCTTCTGCCTGTCCGGATAGTTGAGGATCGTGCTCAGCACCGTCGGCGCCATGCACGCGAACGTCACACCCTCGTCTTCGATCAACCGGAAGATCGCCTCACCGGCGACCGCGCGCAGCACGACGTGCGTCGCGCCCATCGCGGTGAGCGCGAACGGGCCGCCCCAGCCGTTGGCATGGAACATCGGCAGCGTCCATAGTTCGACGTCCTCGTGGCGTATGCCGAAGTGCGCGATGAAGTTGTACGCATTGATGTAGCTGTTGCGGTGCGTGAGCATCACGCCCTTCGGCCGCGCTGTTGTACCCGATGTGTAGTTGATCGATGTGACGTCGTTCTCATCCTGCTCGACGAACGGCGTCGCTGTCGCCGGATGCTTCGCGATGAGCGCCTCCCAGTCCGTCCAACCGTCCGGCGCAACACCATCGTCCTGCGCAACGATCCAGTGCTCGACGGTCTTCAGCGCCGGCCGAATCTGATCGATGACGGGCACGTACTCGTAGTCGACGAGCACCGCCTTCACGCCGGCGTGGTTGATGATGTATTCGTGATCCGCCGCAGTCAGTCGGTAGTTCAGCGGCACGAGGATCGCGCCGATCTGCGTCACGCCGTAGTAGCTCTCGAGGAAAAAATGCGAGTTCGGGCTGAGGATGCACACGCGGTCGCCCTTCTCGATGCCGAGCGCGGTAAGCGCGTGCGCAAGCTGGTTGACGCGCTCCTGAAAGGCGGCGTACGTGAAGCGCCGCTCGCCGTCGACGACGGCGGTCTTGTCGGCGTAGAGCTTCGCCGCACGGCGCAAGAAGTTGTTCAAAAGCAGCGGCACTTCCACAAGATCCTCCGATACTAATCGTGATACCGCGCGGATTCTACGACAAAACGTCGCTGTGACGCATGTTGACGACTCGCTGCAGTATCTCTTGACTGCGGGTTACCGCGTCCGCGCCGACCGGACTACACTTCACGCATGACTCCTGAGAACGGAAAGAAGCCGGTCGAGCGGGATGTGCCGTTCGAGACATCGTCGGGGAAGCCTGTCAAGCGGCTGTATACGCCGGACGACGTCAACGGCTTCGACTACGCCGGCGAGCTTGGCGTGCCGGGCGAGTATCCGTACACGCGCGGCGTCCAGCCGACGATGTACCGCGGCCGCTTCTGGACGATGCGCCAGTACGCCGGCTTCTCCGACGCCGAGGAGTCGAACCGCCGCTACAAGTATCTGCTGTCACAGGGGCAGACGGGGCTCTCGGTTGCCTTCGACCTGCCGACGCAGATCGGCTACGACCCGGACGACGAGATGGCGGAGGGCGAGGTCGGCAAGGTCGGCGTCAGCATCTGCTCGCTCGAAGACATGGAGACGCTGTTCCGCGATATCCCGCTCGAGACGGTGACGACGTCGATGACGATCAACGCCACGGCGGCGATCCTGCTCGCGCTCTACGTGGCCGTCGCCAAGAAGCAGGGCGCCGACCTCTCGAAGGTCGGCGGCACGACGCAAAACGACATCCTCAAGGAGTACATCGCGCGCGGCACCTACATCTTCCCGCCGCGCCCATCGCTCCGGCTGATCACCGACGTCTTCGCCTGGTGCAACGAGAATCTGCCGACGTGGAACACGATCAGCATCAGCGGCTATCACATGCGCGAGGCGGGTTGCACGGCTGCGCAAGAGGTCGGCTTTACGATCGCGAACGCCATCCAGTACACGCAGGCGGCGCTCGATCGCGGGCTGAAGATCGACGACTTCGCGCCACGGCTGGCTTTCTTCTTCGCCTGCCACGGCAACTTCCTCGAGGAGATCGCCAAATTCCGCGCGGCGCGCCGGCTCTGGGCGCGTACGGTGAAGGAGCGCTTCGGCGCGAAGGATCCGCGGTCCGGCATGATGCGCTTCCACACGCAAACGGGCGGCGCGACGCTGACGGCGCAGCAGCCGGTGAACAATCTCGTGCGCACCGCGTTGCAGGGGCTCTCGGCCGTCCTCGGTGGCACGCAGTCGCTGCATACGAACAGCTACGACGAGGCGCTCTCGCTGCCGAGCCAACATGCTGCCGAGCTGGCGCTCCGCACACAGCAAATCATCGCCTACGAGACCGGCGTCGGTGACACGATCGATCCTGTCGCCGGTTCCTGGTACATCGAGCATCTCACCGACGAAGTCGAGCGCGACGCCGCCGACTATGTGCGACGGATCGACGACATGGACGGCTCGCTCGCGGCAGTCGAGCGCGGATTCCAGGCGCAGGAGATCCACGAGAACGCCTTCCGCATCCAGCGCGACATCGAGGCGAAGCGGAAGATCGTCGTCGGAGTTAACGAGTACGTCGACGACGAACCGCCGCCGACGGGGCTGCACCAGCACGACCACACTGTGGGCGAGCGACGCCGCGAGCAGGTCAAGCGTCTGCGCGCCGGTCGCGACGCCGCGAAAGCGGAAGCGGCGCTTATCCGTCTCGACGAGGCGGCGCGCGGCGACGAGAACATGATCCCGCTGCTAATCGAAGCCGTCGAGAGCTACGTCACCCTCGGCGAGATCTGCGCGCGCCTGCGCAACGTCTGGGGCGAGCAGCGCGAAGCGATGGCGCTGTAGTGATGTCGCGTACTAGGTGCACGGCCGAGGGCGGCCGTGCACCACGTGCCGTGCAGCGGCCACAGCCGCTGTAGGGGGCGCGATGCTGAGTCGCAATCGTCGCTACGGTCGTGGATCGAGCAGCACCGTCGCCTCGCCTTTGACGACGGCTTCGCCGTTTTGGTTCAGGCAGTCGGTGCGGACGGTGACGATGCGCTTCTCATCGTCGATCGCGGTCACCTCGGCTTCGGCGGTGATTGTGTCGCCGATATTGACGGGCAGTCGGAAGCGCATCTGCTGGCTCAGGTAGACGACGACGTTGTTGGGCGCGAGCTTCGTGCCGAGCACGGCCGAGATGAACCCCGCCGACAGCATGCCGTGCGCGATCCGCTTCTTGAAGCGCGTCTTCGAGGCGAAGACGTCGTCAAGGTGCAGCGGCTGGTTGTCGCCGGTCACGTCGGCGAACGCGTGGATATCTGAGTCGGTCACCGTCTTCGTGAATGTCGCCTTGTCACCGATTTTCAATGTGAGATTGGTCATCATGCCTCCGGCATGAGCGTACCGGCCGACGCGGGACGGGGGAATGATTCGACGCTCATCGGCCAGCGATTCGGTGCATTCGCGTATGCTGTTTCGTTTGACGCGCGGACGAGGCTGGCGTAAGCTCGAACGAGTTCCGCTCCAAAGGACAAACATGGCGGCCCCCAGCCGAGAGACCACAGTTGAAGCTCCGGCACGTACGCGCAAGCTGCGTCGCGGGCCGCTGACGCGCAAGCAGATCCTGGATGCGGCGCTGCAATTGTTCTCCGAGAAGGGCTCCGCGCGGGCGAGTGTGCGTGATATCGCGCAGGCCGCCGGCATCACCGACGCCGCGATTTACTATCACTTCCCATCGAAACGAGAGCTGTTCGAAGCGCTGATCGAGGAGCGCGGCTTCACCGCCGCGCTCAAGAGCCTCGAGACGGGCGAGATCCCGCGCGGCCCGGATGACAACTACGTCAGTCTCGGCGAAGCGATCACGTCCATCGCTGTCGGCGCGCTGGAACTGATGTACGCCAACCGCGGCTTCATGAAGGTGTTGCTCGTTGAAGCGATGGCCGAGGATCCTGTCGCGGCGGAGGAGTATCGCATCCTCGTCGCGCGCTGGGAGAAGGCGGTTGCGCGCATCCTCAAGGCCTACGCCGCACAGGATCTGCTGCGCACGCGCGCCGTCGATGAGCTCGCACACCAACTCGTCGTCACCGTGATCGGCGCCTTCGCCGACCACCTGATGCGCCCGAACGACGCCGACGCGACGGAGCGTGTGCCGCTCGATCTCATGTGCCATGTGACGACGGCGATGACGCACATCGTCCAGGGCATCACCTAACGGCGGCGCCAATGAACCAGCCTCTCGACGTGCCCGCGGCAGCAACGACGATCGATGCCGCGCGCTTCGCGCATGAGAGTGAGGAGGAGTTCGCGGGCCTCCTCGACTTCTACGGCGTGCGCTGGCAGTACGAGCCGCGGACGTTTGCCCTGCGAAAGGCGGACGACGGCCGCGTCATCGAGGCCTTCGCCCCCGACTTCTACCTGCCAGATCTCGATCTCTACATCGAGCTGACGACGCTGAAGCAGGGTCTGGTGACAGATAAGCATCGCAAGATGCGACGGCTCGCCGAACTGCATCCGGACGTCCAGATCAAGCTGCTGCACAAGCGCGACTACCTGACGCTGATCGCGAAGTACGGCATCGGCGCCGTGAACGAACATGAACAGATGGCGATCCGCGAGGTGCTGATCAGCGCGACCGAGATCGAGCGACGCGTGAACGAGCTTGGCGGCGAGATCACCCGCGACTACGCGAACAAGGACGTGCTATTGGTCGGCGTCCTCAAGGGCGTGACCTGCTTCATGGCCGACCTGATGCGCCACATCGCGTTGCCGCTGAGCGTCGACTTCATGACGATCTCGTCGTACGAGGGCGACCGCAGCGGCGCCGTGCGTATCGTCCAGGATCTGACGGAGAACATCGCCGGGCGCGACGTGCTGATCGTCGAAGACATCGTCGACACCGGGATGACGCTGCAGCATCTGATGCGACAGATGCTGTTGCGCGATCCGGCGACGCTCCGCGTCTGCACGCTGCTCGACAAGCGCGCGCGGCGCCTCGTCGAGACCGAGATCGCCTACGTCGGCTTCGAAATTCCCGATGAATTCGTCGTGGGCTACGGCCTCGATTACCAGCAACGCTTCCGCAACCTGCCGTTCATCGCGACGGTCGCCGACGCGTCCGCTGCATCGGTTACGATGGCTGAAGGCGAAGTCGGCCCCGAGAACGACTGAACGACTGAACGACTGAACGACTGAACGACCGGCGTGTTGTCGCCTGATTCGCCGATGTGAGGAACCATGCCAGAAGCGCAAGAACGACCATCATCTCGCCGCCCACGTTCACCGGGGCTCCCGGGGCTGCGCGATCTGTTTGACGTCAGCGATGAGATGATCACGTTCGTCGAGAAGTATCAGAAAGTGTGGGAGGCGGAATCGAAGGCCACGCTCGCGCTGGGCGAATTTCTCGGCGGCCGCGCCGAATCGATGCGCTACCAGGTCGAGATGATGCGGATGGGCAGCGACGCTTTCCGCCGCTACAGCCGCTGGTCGGAGGCGCTGCTCAGCCTGCGCCCCGACACGCTGATCCAGTCGTTCATGCGCCCGCCCCAATCGCCGCCCCGGCCACGCCCGGGCCCGGAAGACGGGAAGAACGACGCGAGCGCGTGATGTCGCGATCGGGCGTTCGGGATGCGTATGGCGCCGGCCACGCTGACAAGCGTAGGCCAGCGCTTCGCGGCGTGCTGCACGGTGTCGCTGCGTTGCTCGCACCGATCGGACTGGTGGCGCTGCTGCTGATCGCCGATTCGCCGCGCCGCTACGTCGGCGCCGCGATCTTCGCGACGAGTCTGCTGCTACTCTACGGGACGAGCGCGAGCTACCACCTGGCGCACTGGCCCGATCGCATGGATCGTGTGATCAACCGACTCGACCACTCGATGATCTTCGTGTTGATCGCCGGCACCTACACGCCGTTCTGCCTGATCGTGCTCGATGATCCGTGGGGCATCCCGATGCTGGCCGTCGTCTGGACGCTGGCCGCGGCGGGCGTGCTCGTCGCCGTCCTGCGGCCGCGCGCGCCGCGGTGGTTCGGCGTCGGCCTGTATCTCGGACTCGGCTGGGTGGGCATCGTCGCCGCGGCGCCCATACTTACGGCGCTCAGCGTCCCCGCGCTCGCGCTGCTGATGGCCGGCGGCGCGATGTACTCGGTCGGCGCGGTCGTCTACGCGATGCGCCGCCCTGATCCATTCCCGCGGATCTTTGGGTTTCACGAGATCTTCCACACGTTCGTGATCGCCGGCAGCGCACTGCACTTCATCGTCATCGCCGCCTTCGTACTCCCCTCATAGCGTTTCTCCCGGCTTGACAGGCGTCGGCATCGGATTGCAATAGCTCCGCCGTGCACGTTCCTGCTCCGCAACGTTCCGTTGGCGATGATGCCTGCGATACAGCTAACGGAAGGAGAGAGTTCCATGCTACGCGGACTTATTTCAACCATCTTTGCCTTGGCCTGGGCCGCTGTGCTCGTACTTGTAGGCGGGCGATTTCTTGCTCTGCTGGTCGATGCGAATCGCGAGAGCGAGATCGTGCAGCGCCTCCTGCGCCACAGCGACTTCTGGGTGAAGCCGTTCTTCGGGATGTTCAATCTGGCGAACAAGGGCGTAGACACCGGTGGCGTCTTCGAACCGGCGTCGCTGATTGCGTTCATCGTCTATTTCGTCGTCGGCGCGATCATTCTCTCGCTGATCTCGATGCCGTTCACGATGATCTCGCATCGCCGGCGCACCTACGAAGCGTAGGACGGAGCGCGTTCCGCTATCGCTCGCAGCCACGGTCGGAAAAGGAACAACGACGATGCCACAACAATTGGTCAGCAATCGACGCAACGTCAAAGCACGTATGGGGCCGACGCAAGCGGCCGACATCGAGTACTTCTGCCGCACGTGTAAGGGCCACTACTCGCGCATCGTGCCCGTGGACAGCTTCTGGAACACGTATTGCCGCTGCGGTTCGCAGGATCTGCTTATCTACAACATCGCGAGCGAAGCTTCGGCGCCGTTGCGGCGGTAAGCGGATCGGTCAGGCTTCCGACGTCGGCGTCGGACGCCTGAGCGAGATACGGAGATGGGCGCCCGATGGGCGCCCATTTTCTTTTTACTCGCGCCGACGCTCGCAGGCTGGCCAGCGCTATGCGTCGGATGCGTCGACTTCCGGACTCGAGCTGTCGTCGCTGGGAGACTCCGGCGCATCGTCGGGGACGGCGAGCATGTAGCCGATGCCCTGGAATGTCTTCAGCAGCTTCGGCTTCGAGGGGTCGTCCTCGAGCTTGCGGCGGAGGCGGGACACCCAGACACGCAGATACTGCAGGTCGTCGCGGTACTCCGGGCCCCAGACTTTGCTGAGGAGTTCGGCGTTGAGCATGATCTTGCCGACGTTTGCGGCGAGGTGCTGCAGCAGCATCCACTCCGTGCGCGTCAGCGTCACGACCTGGCCGTCTTTCTTGACGAGCCGGCGGTTGAGATCGACCTCGACGCGGCCGATGTGGACGACGTTCTCTGTGCTCGATGAACCCACAGCTCGCCGCAGAACGGCGCGCACGCGCGCGCTCAACTCGTCGGGGCTGAACGGCTTGGCCAGGTAGTCATCGGCGCCCAATTCGAGGCCGCGAACCTTGTCGCTCTCGCTGCCCTTAGCAGTCAGCAGGATGACCGGGATGGTGCTGCGCTCGCGCAGGCGCCGCATGACCTCGAGGCCCGTCATTTCTGGCATCACGATGTCGAGCAGGGCGATGTCCGGACGCTGTTCTTCGGCCGTGCGCAGAGCCTCTTCGCCGCTGCCCGCGGTAACGACGCGAAAGCCCTGCGTCGAGAGCTCGAGCTTGATCAGGCGCAGGATGCCGGCTTCGTCGTCGACGGCCATGACCAGAGGTTCAGTGCTCATTGCGTTCAGCCCCTTGTTTGCAATCGACGGCGCGACCCGGCCAGCGCGAAGGGATACTGCCTTCCGGCTAGCAACGTGAGCGAATGCTAACAGGTGGTTGGAACGACTGCGGCAACGCGCATCGACGTGATGTTGCAGTTTCGTATCATCGGGCGACCGGAGTATGGCGATTCGTCACGAGCGAGATCGCGGGCGTGAGCCGCGTTGCGGGAGCTTCGCAATGCACGGCCGGCGGTCGCGTAACGCCGCCGAAATGCGCTCCCCCATACGATGCAACCTATGGTTTGAGGACGTATTTGCAACGGAGGGTGGGGCAATGGCCACGATAGAGAAGTCAATCGACGTCGATGTGCCCGTGCGAACGGCGTACGACCAGTGGACGCAGTTCGAGGAGTTTCCGCGCTTCATGGAGGGCATCCAGGAAGTGAACCAGAAGGACGACAAGAACCTGCACTGGGTCGCCACCGTCGGCGGTCAGCGCAAGGAGTGGGACGCCGAGATCGTCGAGCAGATTCCCGATCAACGTGTCGCTTGGCGCAGCAAAGCAGGCGACGCGAACGCCGGAGTGGTGACGTTCCACAAGCTGGACGACGCCAAGACCCGCGTCATGCTGCAGATGGACTACGACCCCGAGGGCATCGTCGAGTCGGCTGGCAACGCTCTGGGCTTTGTGTCCCGCCGCGTCGAGGGCGACCTCGGGCGATTCAAGGAGTTCATCGAGGAGCGTGGCACTGAGACCGGCGCCTGGCGCGGGGAAGTGAAGCAAACGAGCTAGTCGGATCGCCGTTCCCGCCACAGTGAACGACCGGACGGCGCGTCCGGTCTCTTCACGTTCCGACGACAATCGAAAAATCGGGCTGGCCGTCCTGCCGAATGACATCGCATTGCAATCGCCGTGGCGATCCACGAAGCAGGACTGATCGTGGGCAAGGGTACGGTGGAGGTAGATGGGGCATCCGGAGGATAGTTCTATGCCGTCCGCCACCGCGCAGAGACCGACCGTCGCCGTGATCGACGACGACATTCGATTCATCCGCCTCGTCGAACGCATCCTGCGGACAGAAGGCGTCGAAATCTCGCCTATCACAACGCTGGATCTTGACGAAGTCGTCCGCGTTGTGACCGAGACCGGATGCCAGACTGCGCTCGTCGACGTCTTCATGTACGGCGAAGCCAGCGGCTTCGAGCTTGTGCGGCGCCTACGGGAGCACGAGGCGACCTGCAGGATGAGCATCGTGGTCACGAGCGGCGCGCGACGGGAGATCGGTCATCACGTCGCGTTCTTGCAGCAGCACAAGTGCTCGATTCTACTCAAGCCGTTTGAACTCGACGATCTCCTCGTGAAGTTGGGTCTGAGCGGTTCGCCTCTCCCGGTGACGACAGTGGAGCGGGAAGCGATGGTCGTACCGAAGTTAGGTCCGAGCGCAATCGTCCCCCAACCAGTGCGGTAGCAAAGGAAACAACAACATGACGAAGGTGAAGAAGGAAATCCTGGTACACGCCCCGGTCGAGGCCGTGTACGGAGCGTGGCACAACTTCGAGAACCTGCCGCGATTCATGGAGAATATCGAAGAGGTGCGTGTGGTCTCCGGGAGCCGTTCGCACTGGAAGGCGAAGGGGCCGCTCGGGAAGTCGGCGGAATGGGACGCTGAAATCACGATGGACGAGAAGAACGAATCGATCGGCTGGCGATCGATCGACGACTCGTCCGTGACGACCGCGGGCCGGGTCAGCTTCGTACCGGTCTCCGACTCTACGCGCATCGAAGTGACAATGGAGTACGACGCCCCAGCCGGCCCGCTTGGTGATCTCGCGGCGAAGATCTTCTCGAACCCAGACAAGCAGGTGGAGGAGGATCTCCGGCGATTCCAGGAAGCGATCGAGCGTGGTGTCGCGGGGTCAGGTTTCGCGTACGAACCGGCCGGCAACGAGACATTTGGCAGTTCGATGGGCGCAACGACCGAGGCTGACATCGAAGCGATGAACGCGGGCGCAGAGCCGACAGCCGTCGTCGATCCGGCGACGCGCCTATAGCGCCTCGTCGACTCCAAGGACTGGCGATAGAAGGCGTGGGCGGAACCGCCCGCGCCTTTCTTGTTTCGACGTTGATCTCTTCGCTCAGCGCGACGCGTGCAGAATTTCGTGCTGTCCCGCATTTCTTCAGATGCTCAGCGTACTCGCTACGCAACATGAATGATTCGGGACATGTCGGGCGAATATCGGGACGTCGCCAGGCGGGCGCAAGCGCGTCGCACACGGTCAGGTCTAGGGTGCACCGCGCCCACCGGGAAGCCCACGCCGGGTCGGCTGCGTGCTGAGCGTCCTGCTTCGGCCGTCTGCTATCGGCAGAGTGACGCGGCGCGGACGAGCGGAATCGCGATCCCGAAGCGAGACGCGAGCCTCAACGCCTGATCGGCGGAAGGCGCGAGCCGTATCCAGCGGTACGACTGCCACGCCCAGTCCATCAGCGCCACGGCGTCCGCATCCCGATCCTTTGAATTCAAGACGGTGACGAAGATCTGGTGGCCGTTCCGCGTCGCCGACGCGACAAACGTCCAGCCGGCGCGTTCCGTCCAGCCGACCTTGACGCCATCCGCGCCCGGGTACATGTCCAGCAGCGTATTGCCGTTGTGCAGATCGTAGTCGAGCGGCGGCGGCAGGTGGTGATCCTTCGTGCCGACGAACTGCGCGAACAACGGCAGCGTCATCCCGTAGCGGGCGATCATCGCCAAGTCGTACGCGCTCGAGTAGTGGCCGATGCGGTCCAGACCGTGCGGGTTGACGAAGTGCGTGTCTCGCAGGTTGAGCGCGACGGCCTTCGCGTTCATCGCGGCGACGAACGCCTGCTCGCTGCCGCTGATGTTTCGCGCCAGCACGAGCGCCGCGTCGTTTCCCGAGGGTAGGAGCAGGCCATAGAGCAGCTCACGCGCCGTCAGCGAGACGCCTATCCGCAGCCCCATCACCGAACTGGTCGGCAGCGATTTGGCATCGATGTCGGAGACGATCGATCGATCGAGGTCGCCGTGTTCGATCGCCAGGATCGCCGTCATGATTTTGGTTGTGCTCGCCGGGGACATGCGGTCGTGCGCGCGCAGATCGTAGAGAACCCGCCCCGTCTCGCCGTCGACGATGACGGCCGCTTTCGCCGTGATCGCGGGCGGCAGCGTGGTGGGCGCGCCGACCGGAATCGCCGATGCGAATGTGGCATTCGCGGCGACGCCGGCGTTTGCGCAGGACGGGATGAGGAGCGGCGACGACGCCTCGCTGGGCGCCGGAAACAATGCGCATATGATCGCCAGCGCCGCCACGATAGATACGACACAACGTGCGAGGGGGACGCGTAGTTGCCGCGGGTGCGTCGCTCTGACAGGGCGCTCGAACCAATCCACTACCGCTGCTCCCCCATCTCACCACGCGCCACGGCTTGTCAGTTACGGCTACTGGTAGAAGATCACGTCCGGCGCCGGCGTCAGGCGCAGCAGTTCTTGCTCGGTCAGCACACGCTCGTCCTGTTGGAGAAAGACGTTGAATCCGCGCTTGTGCGCGTACGGCTCGGCGGCGAAGTGCCGGTACTTGTCGATCTTCTCGTTGATCGCGCCGAACGCGTCCATGTTGAGGATGAGGTCGACGTTGTCCACCGTGCGCGTTGCGGCGCCGTTCACGATCGTGTCGTCGAGGTACTGGTGGACGAAGAGCAGCTTGGGTGGCAGATGGTGACGTTGCACCAGCGACGAGAGATACGTCTGCACGGCGTTGATGTCGTCGCCCGTGATCGTGCCCGTCGTGACGAGCGGGATGCCGTTCGATCCGACGGCGTACTCCGGGTCGAGCGCGACGTGCACCCGTGGGTTCGTCAGGAACGGCTCGATCCGTTTGACTTCAGCCAGGGGCGTATTGCGCCCGATCTGGAGATCAAGCACGAGCTGAAGGTTGTTGGCCTCCGCCAGATTGATGTAGCGGTTGACTGTCGAATCCGGCAGATACCGGAGGTACATTCCGTTCTCGGTCGGCTCCGATTGCACCTGCGAATAGATGAGATCCATCGCCGGCACAACGCCGCGGGCGCCGTTCAGGTCGTCGAACGTCTGTGCCTGCTGGCGTACGCGCTGGGCAGCTTCATTTGGCGCAAACACGCCGAGGATGCCGAGACCCGAGGATTCGGGCGAGCCGTAAAAGATGACCATTTGGTTGTGCGCGAGCAGCGACTCCGGCGTGGCGGGCGCGGTTGTCGTCGGCGGCGGCTCGGCCGTGGCTGATGATTCCGGCGCGATCCGTGGATCCGGTTGCGACTGTGCGACGGGGGGACTCGCGGTCGCCGTCTGAGCGCCGCGCACCTCGCTCTGCGACAACTGCCGCGCCGCTTCGGCACGGCTCTCTGCCGGCGTGGGCGTACTCGATTGCGGCTGGTGTGTTGAGGTGTCTGCGTCTGCCTGCGTGCGGGCGGCCAGCAGCTCCCGGCTGATGTCCGGTGGCGCCAGCGCGCGCAACGCCGCAACGCGTGGCGTGAGCCGCGAGAGCGGCACCAGCGCGACGAGCAGGCTGACGAGGGCGCAACAAAGTACGGCGTGGCGATCTGGCAAAAGAATCTCCGCGCGGCGGTACGAAAGAACCGAAAGAGGTGGGAGGGTGACGCGCGAATGATATACAGGCCCACGAGCGGTTTCAATGGTTTCGTTATGAATTGGGGATTCTTGCAACGTTATTGCAACAATCAAGCCTTTCCGAAGGCCGATCCACAGAGAGACACAGAGGGCACAGAAGGGACGCGACCGGATCGGCTGGCACTGGTTCATCAAGAGCCACGACTAAGACAAAAGAGGGAATTCTGGGGATCGTCGAACGTGACGATGGATGAACAAGATCGAGTGAGGGACAGAAGCTATGTGTCCTGACGCTCGTTGCGGCCGCGACAGCTTCTCGTTGCGAGTCAACGACCACGCGGGCGCCCGCGCACATCGCGCCATCGCGTACGCGATCAGGCACGCGCGTTACGGCGGCGGAACAATGCGACACGATCGCTTCGCTGTTGACGCGCGTGTTACGGCGGTGCAACGTCCGCTGTTCGATACTGCGCGCTGAGCGTTTCGCTCACAACCACACACGATGCGCAGCACACTAGGAGGTGAAGGGACGTATGCCAGACGCGCTACAGATGCTCCGCGATGACCACCGCGAAGTCCAGGACATGTTCAAGCAATTCGACGCGACGGACGACCGCGCCGAGAAGAAGATGATCGCCGACAAGGCGATGATGGAGCTTGAGATCCACTCCCAGTTGGAGGAGGAGATCTTCTACCCGGCGGTCCGCAAGCAGGACGACGTCGAGGCCGACATGATGAATGAGGCCATGGAGGAGCATCACGTCGTCGACCTGCTGATCGGAGAGATCCGCGCCCGCCGCTCAGCTGACGATACGTTCGTCGCGAAGTTCACCGTCCTCGCCGAGATGGTGAAGCATCACATCGAAGAAGAAGAGACGGAGATGCTGCCGAAGGCGGCCGAAGAGGGCCAGGAGCGTATGGCCCAACTCGGCCAGCAGATGGAGAAGCGCAAACTCGAACTCATGAAGAAGGCCCAGGGCGCGCGCGGCAAGACGTCGATCCGCGCCTCCGCGAACGGCGCCTCGAAGCCGGCGACACGCAAAACCGCAACCGCCACCAAGCGCACGACGGCGAAGCGCACCACCTCGACGGGTGCGCGCAGCGGAGCAGCGAAGCGCACCGCCCGCAAGACGAGCACCGGCACCGCGCGCGGCCGAACCGGATCGAGCGGCCGCAGCGAGGCTCGGAAGGCGGCACCGCGCGCCCGGGCGACTTCATCGCGCGCCGCCAGCCCGCGCAAGAGCGTGCCTGCGACGTCGCGAGCGCGAGCGGCCGCACCGAGCCGCCGCAAGGTCGCGGCGAAGCCGTCGGCTCGCCGATAGCCAGCCATCGACGAGCAAGCGAAAGGCGGACGCCTCCAGCGTCCGCCTTTTTGTGTTGCTGTTTCGTCTCGTCCCTGACGCCGCCGGTGTGGGACGGGCGGCTGGCTCGCGGGCTACACCAGCTGCTGCGCCTGCTTCCGGGCCGGGTCCGGCATCCGATCGCCGAGAGAAATGGCTGCGACAGGCAAGCCACGACCGGTGGCCGGCACCGCGCGACGCGGCGCGGTCGGCGCGGCGACCGGTGTGCGGCCGCGTGGAGCGGTGCAATACGGGCAGATCGTCCAGGCTTCCTTGAGGCTGCGGCCGCAGTCGTCGCACGGTTCTTGGAGCTTCGCGCGGCAGTACGGGCAGGCGATGAAACTGGTCTGGATCGCGCGCTGGCACGAGGCGCAGATGTCTTCCTTCTCGATGTCGTGGAGGAAGGCGCGCGCCTCAAGCTGCCGGTTGTAGGTGTCGGCGAGGGATTCGGGGGGACGAACGGCGAGGTACAGCAGCAGGCCGGGAATGTTGAAGAACGCCACCACGGCCGTCGCACCGACGCGCGTGATAGGGTGCACCATGCGCGATCGGGCGTCTCGATAGGTCCAGACGATCATCGCGACCCAGAGCGCGAGCACGTACGCAGTCACCGTGATGCCTGCCACCGTGAGAATCTTGATCCACATGCTCGCGTCCGTCATCGTCCTGCTCCTGCCGTATCGGGGCCGTGTATGGGTTCAGGATAGACAGGAAGCTGCGGGCGCTGATTGCCACGCCGCTTCCTGTCCTATCGTCTGCATATCAGTGCATTGTTATTGACGCTTGTGTGGCTCGGCTGACGGCGAACGCCCACCGGCCAGCGCCGGAAGCACGCCAGCGCCGCCGAGCCGCACAAGCTCCGTGTTACCGCCGCCGGCTGCCGATCCTGTGCCAGTGCTCGGCAGGGCTCGCCGCGTCGCCAGCGTGCGGGGTCGAAGTCGTAAAGGCGACCCGCCGGACGTCGAGGTGGCCGACGTGCATCGATGTTTTCGTGCCTACGTGAGGCCGAGGCGGGCGAGCTGATCGTCGGGCGCTTCGATGCTGAGTAGCGCATCACGTAGGCGATCCGCGGCTTCGCGCTCGCGCTTCTCGCCGGCGCGGTTTTCTTCCTCCAGCGGATCGTTGTGGAGATCGTAGAGGTGGTTGCCGCTGAAGGCGCCGTAGGCCCAGTAGGGCAGCAAGTCGCCGGCCCGGAACGGCTGGCGGATCACCGGCACCTTCGATCCCGGCATGCGATCGAGCGTCGCGCGATCGTCGGGCAGGGGCAGCCGGAGATTCGGCCGGCCGGCGATCGGCATCGTCGACCAGCGGTTCGACCACATCGACAACGGCTCGTTCGCGGCGGCGGGCGCGCGCGCATACTTCGACGTCTCGTCGATCAGATGCACTTCGCGTCCCCAGACGCCCGTCAGCGCGTATTCACGCACCGAATGCGCATCGCCGGCGATCAGCTGCACGAGCGACGCGCCGTGTGTCCGATGCGCCGGTGCGACGCCGAACAGCTCGACGAGCGTCGCATAGATGTCGACGCTCGTCGTCAGCGCATCGATGTCACGCGGCGCCGCGCCCGGCCACGAGATCATCAGTGGAATGTGGCCGAGCGTCTGGTACACAGGCACGCCCGGCTTACCCCAGATGTCCTTCTCGCCGAGATAGTGCCCGTGGTCTGTGCAGACGATGATCGCGGTGTCGTCGCCGAGGCCGTGACGGTCGATCGCGTCGAGCATGCGTCCGAACCAGGCGTCGATCATCGTCAGCTTCGCGCCGTAGGACGCGCGGATCTGGTGCCCTTCGCGCTCCGTCAGCGCGCCGGTCGCGAGCGCGCCGTTCACATACGGCGGCCAGATCAGGTGCGCGCCTGTCCACGTGTCGTCGTACATGCTGGCGTACGGCTCGGGCGCATCGAACGGCTCGTGGGGGTCGAACTCATCGACGAAGAGGAAGAAGCGATCGTGCGCGCCGGCGTCGTCGTCGAGCCAGCGCGCCGCTGCGGCCATCGTGCGCGGGCCGGGAAAATCCGGCTCGTCGCGGAAATAACCGCGGCTGTCGTCGTAGGGCGAGAACGTGCGGCCCATCAGCGGCGCGCCGAGCCAGCTGGGATCGGCCCGCGTCTTCCACGGGTCGCTCTCGTGGCCGCGCTGGTACTCCCAGCCGTTGAAATCGGTGTGATAGTTCTCGCCGCCGGTCTCGAAGAGATGCGGATGATCGGAGATCAGCATCGTCGTCACGCCGGCGGCGCGCAGGTACGCCGTGATCGAGCGTTCCCAAATCTCGATCGACCCCCACGGCCGCCAGAGAAAGTCGAGCGCGCCGCAGAGGATGTCGTGCCGCGCGGGGATGCACGGCAGCGAGCCGGTGTAGTGCTTCGTGAATCGCAGCGAGCGCGCAGCGAAGCGATCGAGATTCGGTGTCGCGAACTCGTCGCCGCCGTACGCGCCCAGCATGTGCCGGTTGAGGCTGTCGAGCAGCACGACGATCGCGTTCTTCGGCGATCCGACAGGTGGGGCAGCTCCAGCATCGGTCATCGCGGCGCCCCGGCCCGCCGCAGCTCGCGTGACACGCGGGCGACGAATGTCGCTTCAGCGCGCCATCCCCACCACGAGAATGCCGCGATGGGCACCAGCGCCGCTACGAACCAGGCGTTGCGCTCCATCACCACGGCGAACAGCACGATGTTGATCACGGCGAACAACGCCCCCGTGAGGAGATGAATCGCGAGGATCTCGAAGCCGAGGTAGCGATTGAGGTGACGCATCGGCTTGGCTCCACTCCCTGTCTCGTGCCCGTCGCCGTTCGCGTGCAGATTACAATAGCGGCGCAGTCTCCGGCACATCGTCGCCCGCACGCAGCGACGCCTCGTACTCGACGTCCGTCGCCAGATCGCGGCCCCACGCCGCAGCGACGGCTAGCTCATCGCAGCGCTCGTTCTCTTCGACGCCGGCGTGGCCGGGCACCCAGACGAATGTCACGTCGTGTGACTCCGAGATCGCGAGCAGCCGCTGCCAGAGGGGCGGTTCGGCACGAGCTTCGTCTCCGTGCGCCGCCAGTTCTTCTCTCGCCACTTCAGCGCCCACCCCTCGCTCATGCTGCGCACGACGTAGGCGGAGTCGCGCGCAGCGTGACCTCGCAGCGATGCTTGAGCGTCTCGAGCGCGACGATCGCGCCTAGAAGCTCCATCCGATTGTTCGTCGTCAACCGGAAGCCCGCCGAGAGTTCGCGGCGATGCTCCCCGAACAGCATCACGGCGCCGTAGCCGCCCGGCCCCGGATTGCCGGTGCAGGCGCCGTCGGTGTAGATGTCGATGTGCTTCAGTTCATCGCCCATGCGTCGATTCGCAGTCCAGTCGGTCGTACGTTGGCGCGATCGAGCGGCGGCGCCGATTCGTCGCGATAGAATGCCGATGTCAAGGTGGCGTCCATCGTCCGCCCTCCGGCCGCTGTGCGTGAGAGACCGGCAGTCTACAATGGCGTCACCCTAGGGCGCGTCGTGCCACGGGTCCGATGCGCGCGCCGATAACGACGGCGGAGGAATGATGATCAGAGGCGTGCAGATGGCGTCGGTGTGGAGCGACGACCTGACGAAGAAGCTCCTGCCGTTCTATCGCGACGTCGTCGGGCTGAGCGTCGCCATCGAGTCGCCGGGCTTCGTCGTCTTCGGCACGATGCGCGAGCCCGTCTTCGCCATCGGCACGCATAGCGATGTGCACGGTTCGAGCATGGATCCGTCGCGCCACATGATCGCCCTCGGCACCGATGATTGCGTCGCCGAGACCGAGCGCCTCATGGCCACCGGCGTCGAGTTTGTCGAAGAGCCGAACAAGACGTCGAACGGGATCACGGTCTCGACCTTCCGTGATCCCGAGGGCAACCTCATGCAGCTCATCCAGTTCGACCACCCGCTCGGCTAGTCGTTACGATTGCTTCGCGACCTGTCGCGCGGCCGTTACGATTGCTGCGCGACAACCTGCACCTGCAGCGTCACCGCATCTTCCACCGAGACGAAGTTCGCGATGTTCAGCACAGCGATGTTGAAGTCCGCGAAGTTGAACTTCAGCGTCGCCAGCGCCGTCATCACGCCGGCATCGCGCCGCGCCTTCAGATCCCACGTCACTTCCTTCTTCACGCCGTGCAGGTCGAGCATGCCTATCAGCTGCATCGACTGCTCGTCGCCGGCGGCGATGCTCGGGTCGTAGCCCGTGACCTTCGTCGCGGTGAACGTCGCCGTCGGGTACTTGCTCGTCTCGAGTCCCTGGCTCTGGACGCGGCTGTCACGCATCGATTTGTCGCTCTTGATCGTTGTCAGGTTGACGGTGAACGTTGACGGCGTCGATGGGTCGAGATTCAGCCCGTCAGCCGTCAAATGAAATGAGCCGGTGATGTCGCTCGTCTTGCCCGATGCTTTCGATGGCAGCGGCAGCGATGCGAGCTTCTCATCGGCGAAGTAGGCGGCCTCCGAGCGATCGGACAGGATGGTGAACGTCTGCCCGCCGCCGGCGGTTGACGCCGCGCCGGAGGCTACGGTCGTCGACGGCGTGCCGCCGGCAGCGAGCGCAGTCGGCGACGTGCGGAGATCTGCGGGGATCGCCGGCGAGTTCGTCGCGAGCTTCGCGTCCTCGCGGATGAAGAACCACCAGCCGCCGACCGCGATCGCGGCGATGACGACAACGGCAAGCGTGCCGCCGATCAGGATGCGGGGGAGACTGAACATCGCGCTGGTCCTCCTGAGTCATTGCCGTCGCAACAGATGTGAATATCCTAAGTGATGCGCAACCGAGAACGTATTTCGGAGCCGTTGCTCGTGTTGGATGCGCGCCCGAACGTGGTAGTCGAAACAGCAACCGCGGCTCCGCTGCGGTGAGGACGTGCTCCGCTACACTCTCAGAAAGGAGTCTCACATGCCACAGGGTGGACTGCTCTCGATCTTTTCGCATCCCGATGACGAGACCTTCGGCATCGGCGGCACGATGGCGCTTTGCGCGCGCCGCGGCATCCCCGTGACGATGGTGTGCGCGACGCGCGGTGAGGTCGGCGAGATCACGCCGGGCACGGGCGCGACGCCGGACACGCTCGGGCAGTTTCGGGAAGACGAGCTGCGCGAGGCCTGCGCGCTGCTCGGCGTGACGGACGTGCGGTTCCTCGGCTTCCGCGACTCCGGCATGAAAGGCACGCCGGAGAACGAAGACCCGCGCGCGCTCGTCAACGCGCATCCCGACGCCGTCATCCACTTGCTCGTGCGGTTGATCCGCGAGCTCAAACCAGACGTCGTCGCCACGTGGGACGAGAGCGGCGGTTACGGGCACCCCGATCACATCGCCATGCACTTTCGGGCGACGGCGGCGTTTGACGCGGCCGGCGACGCCAGCAAGTTTCCCACGTCGGGCGCACCGTTCACGCCAAAGCGGCTGTTCTACAACGCCATCCCGATGGCGGAGTTCGGTCGCATGATGCAGGAGATGCGCGAGCGCGGCATCGATATTCCCGAGATCGCCGAGGACGACGACCTGATGACGCTGCCGCGCCTCGAACCGAACTGCATCGTCGATGTCAGCGACGTCGTCGACACCAAAGAGAAGGCGATGCTCACGCACCGCACACAGGTCTCGGATATGGGGCCGTTCATGAGCATGCCGGAAGACATCCGCCGCCGCTTCTTCGGCCGCGAATACTTCTATCTCGCCCGCCCAACACTCCCCGCCGGCGAGATGCTCGACGATCTCTTCGCGAACATGTGACGCAGTCGGCGGCATGCCGTTGGCTTGGCGCCTGAGGCTCCGGCACTGAACAGCCAACCGCCAACAGCTATCCGCCCCAAAGGGGCGCCCCTCACGCGGGGGACGCCCCTCCGAACAGTCGCATCCGCCGGCGACGGCGCTCGGCCCGCCGCGCCGGCACCCCGCTCGATGCGGGTCGGCGTTCGTAGATCGCCACGCGATGGTACGTCCGTGCATGCGCCCGCTCGCTCTGCTCCTCAGGGTTCGCAGGTTGCGCCGTCGACGTCAGTGCCATCACGTGCTCGACCGCACGCTGCTTATCGAGAATCAACATTGATTCGAGAATCAGCATTGATGGAGTTGATCTCCTGGCGAACGATCTGGCTCACACGCTGGCGGGTCACGCCGAAGTGCTCCGCCAACCGCGACTGCAGCCCCCAACGGCCGCCGTTCCCGGCCACGCCCTTCTTGATCAACACGCGCGCCGCGATTCTCAGCTTCTCGGTCCTGGTGAGCTCTCCCTCCTCGACGATCTGCTGCAACTCCATGGTCATGATGTGCCCTCCCTTGGGAACGCCCCGACGATGAAATCGGGGCCGGTGCCGTGGTACTCGTCGTGTTTGACAAGCAGATCGAACATATGCACACGCCTCTCACCAACCTCTTTTGTGGTTATGACCAGGTTTTCCCGAAGCTCTGACGGCGGTCCGTCCGGTCTTTCACGAAGGCACACAAAAGGGACGATCCACAGAGGGCACAGAGATGCACAGAGGGGAGAGGGGTCGAAATCCTGGTCCGCCATCTGAGAAGCCGCGAGGGAACGGCGCAAATGCCTGGTAGTAGGGGCGGCCGATGTGGCCGTCGCAGATCCGTCGCGGGCGGACCCGCCGTGTCCGGCGATGCCGCGTCTAAATCGACCTGGTCGCGCGCCGTCATTCTGAGCGAAGCGAATCTCTCCGGATCCGCCACCGATGAGCCTCAAAGACGAAAGGAAACGAGGAAACGGCATTTCCACCGTGCTACGATCGACGCATGCGGCGTCGTCTCGCGCTCATCGTCTCATCCACGTGCATGCTGGGCGCGTTCGGCGCGGCGTGCTCGAGCAGCGCGCCGTCGGCGACGCCGACGCCCGTCGCATCCGAGACTTCGACGCCGCTGCCGCCGACGCGGACGCCGTTCCCGACGTTCACGCCGACACCAGAGATCGGCGCCGGCACGGAGATCGTCGTCGGCGGCGATCTGCGCGTGCGATCGGGGCCATCCACGTCCGCGAAAGAAGTGAAGACGCTCAAAGATCAGTCGCACGTTGTCATCGACGCCGCTGTCGATGGCGAGAACTGGCTTGTCGGCGCGCAGACGTGGGTGCCGAGCGTCCCCGATTGGACGCGCACGTGGTTCCGGCTCAGCGACGGCACGTTCGTCTACGCCGCCTTCGTCTTCATCCTTCAGCCCGGCGAGCAATCCCCGCAGGCCGACGCGCACGGGCAGGAGAAGTGGGTCGACGTCAATGTCACGACGCAGACGGCGACAGCGATGATCGGCGCTCAGGCGGTGTACACGGCGCTCGTCTCGACCGGCGCGCCCGCCTTCCCGAGTCCGCTCGGCAGCCACGCGATCGAGAAGGACGGCCGCCTTGCCGTCGAACGGATGACGGCGACGCAGGCCGGCTACAACCCGAGCCAGGCGTCGTACGACGTCGAGCGCGTGCTCTTCACGCAGTACTACGATCGCGGCGGCGACGCGTTGCACCTCAACTACTGGCGCCCCGCCGAGGTCTTCGGCCAAACAGCGACGAGCCACGGCTGCGTCGGCATGCAGCTCCACGACGCCCAATACTTCTGGCTCTTCGGCTTCCCCGGCATGCGAGTGGAGATCCATGCGTGAGGGCGCCCTGGCGTCGTCATCACCGAGGTCGAAGGTTCAGCGTGTCAAATGCCAGATCACGACAAGCGGTAGTCCGAGGAACGCCTCGCGTGTTGCATCTGGATAAATGCGATTGCTCGGGAAGATGTGCAGCGTCTCCTCATCCACGAGCGGCTCAATGCACGCCTTCATCGTGAACCCCGCCGCCAGAAACGCGCCGATGTATTCGCTCACCTGGTGGGTGAACCCGGCGACGAACGGCACACCGAGGCTGCCGTCGTCGGTAGGGAACCCAGCGACACCGCCGGTTGTTCTCCACACCGGGTGCATATCCGACAGGATGACCTGCCCGCCCGGCCGCACGACGCGAGCAAACTCGCGAAAGACGGGATCGAGGTCGCGCACATGTTCGACGGCGAGGGCGCACGTCACGACGTCGACGCTGGCGTCTTCGACGGGCAACGCATCAAGCGTGCCTCGACGGAAGTCGGCGGTTGGAACTTTCCCGCGTGCGATCGCGAGCATCGCTTCGGTCGCATCAACTCCGATCACGTTGTGACCGAGTTCCGCGAGCGTGAACGCGTGCCTGCCCGTGCCGCAGGCGGCATCCAGCGCGGTTCCCGGCGTGAGCGCGCTCAGGAGGCTCCGCATCGCTGGCTCCTCGCGTTCGATCGCCGGGTTGGGACCGTCGTAGTTCGGCGCCCAGCGTGAATAGCCGGTTTCGACGTCGTGTTCGGTGACGGGAAGCTCCAACCTGTGCGGCATCTCATCGAAATGATCGAGGATGTCGCGGATCTCCGCGACACGGCGACGCGCGATTGTCGGCTCCGCGATACAGGCTCGGATCATCGCGAGACCCTGAACCGCGAGAAAGTACTCACCCGCGCGGAGAATTTCTGTTCGTTCGCTCATGGGCGAAGGATAGGAGTTGGAAGCGGGTAGTCACAAACGAAAACAGCCGTAGTCGGGCGGCCGTGGCGGCTCGATCGTCCAATGCGTATCCTGCCCGCACGCTGCGGCCGAGTATCGCGCCGCGCGACGAAGGAGCCGAGCCTCATGTACACCGACCTCAACAAAGAGCTGACGGACGAGCAGAAGCTGCTGAAGACGCGGATGCACGAGTTCGCGGCGCAGGTGCTGCGGCCGGCGGCGTGGGAGCTCGACAAGATGTCGCCCGACGATTGCATCGCCTCCGGTTCGAAGCTCCGCGACGTCTTCCGCACGGCGTACGAGCAGGAGTTCCACCTCCGCGGCTTTCCGGAGGCGCTCGGTGGCGCGCATCTCGGGCCGCTCGAATCGCACATCGTCAACGAGGAGATGGGATGGGGCGCCGCCGACTTCTCGATCGCGCTCAGCGTGACGTCGTTCCCGTTCTCCTTCGCGTCGAGCCGGCAGGATCCGCAGCTGATGAAGGAAGTCGTGATGCCCTTCGTCAACGACCGCAAAGGTGAGTACATCGGCTGCTGGGCGATCACCGAGCCTGGCCACGGCTCCGACACGTTGATGCCGGGCACGAGCATGTGGGAGAAGCCGGACATCCACTACGGCCTCACGGCAACGCTCGACGGCGACGACTACGTCCTCAACGGCCAGAAGTCGGCATGGGTGTCGAATGGCACGATCGCCACGCACGCGCTGACGTTTCTCGGCGTCGACCGCTCGCGCGGCATGTCGGGCGGCGGCGTCGCGCTCGTCCCACTCGATCTGCCAGGTGTCACGAAGGGCCCGCCGCTGAACAAGATCGGCCAGCGCGCGCTGAACCAGGGCGAGATCTTCTTCGACGACGTGCGCATCCCGAAGTCGTACATGCTGGCGAACGCTGACAACTACACGATGGTCATCGACGCCGTGCTTGCCGGCGCGAACGCCTACATGGGCTCGACGTTCACCGGCCTCGCCCGCGCCGCGCTCGAAGAAGCGCTGACGTACACGAAGAGTCGCGTGCAGGGCGGCGTGCCGATCTGCGAGCATCAGCTCGTGCAGAAGAAGCTCTTCGATATGTTCGTGAAGGTCGAGACAGCGCGGCAGCTCTCACGCGCGACGGTGCTCTACAACAACCATCTCTTCCCGCCCGGCACACAGTATTCGATCTCGTCGAAGGTCTACTGCACGCAAGTCGCCTTCGAGGTGGCCAGCGACTCGTTGCAGCTGCACGGCGGCTACGGCCTGACGAAGGAGCTGCTAATCGAGAAGCTCTTCCGCGACGCCCGCGCGTCGATGATCGAAGACGGCTCGAACGACATCCTCTCCCTCACCGCCGCCAAGAAGATCCTCGAACAATACGTCGTGTGACACCGCACCGGCTGATAGGGCGATCGCGCAGCCATCATCCGACCGCCGGTGACAATTCGTGCCGCTGTCCGTACGCCGCCACGGTCGTGTGGCTGGCGCGTGCTCGGAGCGACGCTCGTCTCTGTCAAACAGGGCCTTGACCGGGCACCTTCGAGACAACTAGATTGAGGCTCCGCCATCAACATTCTGCGTTAGCGGCGTAGTACGTCTCCGAAGGGCGGCTTGGGTGGCGGCATTCCAACAAGTCGAGACGCCTGACCAGATGCAGCCTCGAGGTCAGGGCAGACTGCACGCGGTCTCCATGTTGCTCCTCGCGTTCGCGATACCTACGGTGTGCGCTCTTTTCGCGCTCGCCGTACGAGTCTGGCGCCTCGGAGCGAAGAGTCTGTGGATCGATGAGGCCCTGAGCTGGAACTCCGCTCGCTTGTCTTTCTTCCCGATGACGCGCGCCGCGTCGGGACACCACGACGGCCCGCTGTACTACGCCACCCTCAGTGTTTGGATCAAAGCGGCAGGCGACTCGGAAGTCGCCCTCCGTCTACCTTCCGCATTGGCGGGCGCACTCACCGTCTTCGTGTTGGCCTGGGCAGGCTGGCGAGTCGGCGGCCGGCTCCTCGGGGCGGTGGCCGGCGTCCTGCTTGCTCTGAACGTCGTCGCCGTGCAGTTCTCACAAGAGGCCCGCATGTATCCGCTCACCGGGCTGCTTGCGCTCGGCGCGTCCGTCGCCCTCGCGCTCTTCGTTGCGCGACCAACCGCGCTGCGGCTCGCTGGGTACAGCGTGCTTGCGATCGGTCTCGTATATGCCCACTACAGCGGCTGGGTCGTGCTGGGTCTGCACGCAACGCTGTTCGTGGCATACGGATCGCTCTACCTCTGGACTCGCCGCGACGCGCGGGTGCTCGCTGGAGGCGCCGCCTCCGCCGTTCTCATCGGGATCGCGTACATCCCGTGGTACTCGAACTTTCTCCGCTCCGCCGATGCGGGTGTGCCGATTGTGGATCCGGATCGTGACATCGTGGCGAGCGTACTGCGCTCATCGCTAGGCCTCGAACATGTCGGCCAGTTTTGGCCGTTCATCGCGGCGGCGCTGATCTTTCTGGCTATCCTAGGGATCGCGCGCAGGCTGGATGACCCGATGGTGGTCTGCGTCGCGGCGATCGCGTTCGTGCCACTTGCGATGCTCTTCATCTCTCTCGTCCGGACGCCGGTTTTTAACCTGAAGCAGATATCGCCGTACATCGCCGGCGTGTGCTTCGTGATCGCACTCGGCGTCGTCGAAGCCGGCTGGCTCGTGGGGCGGCTTGCACCGTCGCGACTGGCCGTGTGCGTGTCCCTTGCGGCGGCGGCGCTCATTGCGGGGAGCGCGGCGCGGGCCACGCTGGACTGGTACGACGCGCCGCCGGTGGAGGATTGGCACGGTGCGGCAGCCAGCCTGCGGAACAACCCTCACGAGCCGGTGTACATCTGGCAGTTCTTTGCGGATCTCGCGGCGCGTTACTATCTCGATCCGAATACCCCGAAACAGCTGTTGACCCCTCCTCTCGTGGCAGCCACTGCGGATGGGTACGTCCCGGTCGTCTCCTCACGCCTCGACGGCCGATCGACGTTGATGCTCAGTCACTCGCTGCCATCAGAGACGACGGCGATCCTGGGCTCGCTTCGGCCGTACTTCTCGATAACCGAACCGACCGTCTATTCTGGTGTGCAAGTGTATTCGCTGCGCGCCAACACGCTCGCCGAGTTCAACGTGGCGCTCGACGCGAGCCCCGGCGCGTGGACTGGGACGCCGGACGGCTATCTGCAAAGCGGCGAACATGCGCTGTTCAGCCTTCGATCAGGTGCTCTCGACGCGCCATTTTCCCTGCATGTCGAGTATCTGGATGCGAGGTCCGGCGCCTTGAGCGTCTCGTTGCCGTCGCCATCCGAGATCCCGAGCGCCCTCGCGACGATGCCGCTCACGGGATCGAATGAATGGCGGACGATCGACGTGCCAATCGCCCACTCTCCGGCGATGGGCAGGAAGTTTGTGATATCTCCGGGCGCGACGATCCGCTCGCTCGAAATGCGGCGCTATGACCTCCAGGCCACGACGGCGTTCGTTCGTACCGGAGCGAGTTCCGCCAGTGGTTTCTCCGAAGGGACGGGTATCTGGAGACGATCGGCGCTGCCGTCTGCGTCTCGCCAACTGAACAGATC
Source organism: Dehalococcoidia bacterium (assembly GCA_038211505.1). Classification (GTDB taxonomy): domain Bacteria; phylum Chloroflexota; class Dehalococcoidia; order DSTF01; family JACRBR01; genus JBBQVO01. Next base: position 33,273 of record JBBQVO010000010.1, read on the forward strand.
GACGTCGCCCGCGCGCCGACGATGACGATCGAAATGAGTTACCTGAACCTGTACGTGTGGGTGACAACGACAACAACTGTTCCGGCAGTGAATGGGCTCTCGTGCCCGATCCAAATGCCGGGGCCGGTCATCGTGCGCAGCCTGGCTGTCCACGCGAACTAGTGAAGCGGTACCGCGAATGCGCCGCGGTCGCTACTCTTGGCGCTATGGGCAACGAACAGTACTTTCACACGCCGATCGTGCGGTTCGCGCCGGATGCTAACGCGTCGCTGCGCGACTTCGTGCGGGCGATCGGCGCCACCGGCGGCCAGCCGCGACGATTGAGCGCGGCGATCGATCTCTGGGATGCGATGCTCGCTCGCGAGCGGCTGATCTTCTGCTCCGTCGCAGGCGCGCCGGTGCCGCTCGGCTTTGGTCCAGCGATCGCGTCGCTGATCGATCAACGGCGTCTTGACGTGCTCGATATCACCGGCGCGCAGTTGACGCACGACCTGCTGGAGATCATCGGCAGCAAGCATTTTCAAGGCGAAGTCGCGGCCGATGATGTGGCGCTCGCGCGGGACGACGTGAACCGCTTCTGGGATACGTTCGGGGACGAGGCCGACTACCGCCGCGTCGAGCCAATGATCTTCGACTTCGCTCGTGCGCTGCCTGATCGTCCGATGACGACGCGCGAGTACATCTACCGGATGGGCGGCTACTTCAAGGCGATCGCGTTGCAGCCGGGCATCCTGACAGCGGCGTACGATCGCGCGCTCCCCGTCTACTGTCCCGCCATCGGTGACTCTGTGCTCGGCATGGATCTTGGCTTCTTCCGCGCCGCCGAGGGCAAGCGCATCGTCTTCGACGTCGTCCAGGACGTGCTCGAAATGACGGCGATCGTGTTGCTGGCGGAGGAAGTGGGTTTGCGCACATCGACCGTGATCTTTGGCGGCGGCGCGCCGCGCAATCACATCCAGCAGTCGCAGATCGGCACCTATATGTTCGTGCAGAAGGGGAAGGGACACGCCGAAGCCGTGCGGTTCAGCATCGAACCGTCGGAGACGGGCGCGCTTTCGGGATCGACGATCTCAGAAGGCATCAGCTGGAAGAAGTTCGACCCGAACGTCGAGGCGGTGGAAGTCTTCCTCGACAGCAACCTCTCCGTCGCGATCGCGGCGTCGCTGCTCGGCGCGCGGGACATCGCCGGCGGTTTCCAGTACCGTCACGAAGACGACGGCACGCTCTCCGTGCTGTATGACGGCAAGACGTACAACCTGTCAGAGAAGTTCGGGTTCTGAACGCACGGGGTGGGCCGCGTGTGGTGAGGCTCAGTCGCCGCCCAGCTTCTGCATGCGACTCCGAATCGCGCTCGGCTGACGCTCCAGCTGTTCGACGATCGCGCCCACGCTCATTCCTGAGTCGATCATCGATCTGAGGCGTTCGTCCTCCGCAACTGACCACGGATCGTAGGCGCGGGCGTGGTTCTCGCGGATCTCCGCTCGCCTGTCGGCGATCTCCACGGGCGCCTCGCTCTGGTCGAAAGGGACCGATTCACGGATCCCTGACGAACCGCCCGCATCGTCGCGATCGGCGCCGATCACGCGAAGGCGCGTCGCGACTTCCGTCTGCTGACGGTTGATCACGGCCGCGATCTGCTTGGCCGACGATCCCTGCCCGAACATCTCGCTGACCTGTGCATCTTCGTCTGGCGTCCACGGCTCACGCGCGCGCGATTGCTGTTCGCGCACGTCGCCGAGACGCTGCTCGAACTCGGCGCGCGCGCCGTCCGCGCCAGCGCACTCGGGATCGTCGAGATAGCGATCGATCACTGCTGCGATCTCCGGCGCATATCGCACGGGCGCTTGCGACAGCTCATCGAGCGCGCGCACGTCGACGGCCGATCTGGGCAGGCCTTCCAGCAGCGCCAGCAG
>JBBQVO010000011.1:0-34335 GCA_038211505.1 Dehalococcoidia bacterium
TAGAGGCTCTGCGACGAATGGCGCCGCCGCTCGAACGCAACATCGATGCCGCTGTCTTCGAGGATCTGATGCATTTGGCCGGGGCGGTACCAGCGAACGTGGCCGCCGGGCGAGTGCCAGTAGTCCCAGCTGAGCGCCCAGTACGCGCGCTCGGGCCAGTAGGCCGGCACGCTGACGGCGACGTCCGCGCCCGGCTTCGTCACCCGCACGAATTCGTCGATGCCGCGCCGGTCGTCGGGGATGTGCTCGAAGACTTCGGTGCAGAGCGACTTATCGAAGACGCCGTCCTTGAACGGGAGGTTCTGCGCGTCGCCGACGATGAAGTCGGCGTGGCCGCGGATCTGCCCCTGGCGCTTCAGGTCGTCGTACATGAACTTCGCCGCGACGAGATCATCGCGCGAGAAATCGAGACCGACGACCCGCCCCGGATAGCGCGCCGCCTCAATCGTATGGCGCCCGCTGCCGCAACCGAGATCGAGCACGCGCTCGCCGGGCTGGATGTGGAAGTGGCGCTTGAAGTCGATGTTGACGATGTTGTCGGGCACGGGGGGAGTTTACAGTTTGTAGTTCGTAGTTCACAGGTAGTTGAATCGTGGTGTTGATGGCGGGTCCTGGGCCGCGAGAGATCCTGCAGCATCATCTGCGCCTCTGCCGTTCACCTTGCGCTGTGGCTCCAGCGTCTCGCGGGCGAGGGGTGGCGCACGAGCCCAACAAATCTCCATACATCGATGGCTCTTCGCTGTGCGTCGCGACGATCTTGCAATGTGGGCGCATGCATGCGTGGCGGGCGTTGTGACGCCTGTTTGGCAGACTGAAGCCGAATGCCGGGGCTCCCGCAGCTCGGCACGGAGCGGAGGTAGATCATGCTTACACGCGCGCAACAGCTCATCGGATACAAGATCGCGGCGACGGACGGCGAGTTCGGGAAGGTGTCCGACATCTATTTCGACGACCATTCGTGGACTGTGCGCTACTTCATCGTCGACACCGGCGGCTGGATCAGCGGCCGGCTTGTGCTCGTCTCGCCGGAGTCCATTGTGGCGCCAGACGACGAAGCGCACACGATGCGCGTGTCGCTGACAAAGCAGCAGATCGAAGCGGCCCCGTCGGTCGACACGGAGAAGCCTGTGTCGCGACAACAGGAGATCCCGTATCGGGAATACTTCGGCTGGCCACCATACTGGAGCGGGTTCTTCGGCGCCGGAGCGGTCAACTATGTGCCGTTGAGCACGGAGACGGTTGATGCCGCGGTCGACGATCAGCAGCGGGCGATTCAAGAGGGCGATCCAAATATGCGCAGCGTCGATGTTGTGAGCGGGTATCACATCCGTGCCACTGACGGCGACATCGGCCACATCGACAACTTCCTGATCGACTCGACGACGTGGGCGATCCGGTACGCCGTCGTCGATACGCACAACTGGCTGCCGGGCAAGAAGATTCTTCTTGCGCTCGACCAGATCGACGCCCTCGACTGGGCGACGTCGGAAGTCGATGTGCACCTGACGCGGGCCAGGATCCAGAGCGCGCCGGAGTTCGATGCGTCGCACCCGCTCGACACCGATTACGAGAAGCAGCTCCGCCAGTATTACGAGGCAGCGTGACGGAGGCGACGGCGACGCGCTCGCCGAAGAAGCGCGGCCATACGGAACCGGAGACGCCGCCGGTCGTCGTCGATCCGGCGGTCTCGGCCAAGATCGCCGGGCTGCGCTACGTGACCGATCTCAAGCCGGGCATCCGACGCAAACGCTCAGGCGAAAGCTGGCGCTACGAGATGCCCGACGGGTCGGCGGCGACGGCCGACGATGTGCAGCGCATCAAGTCGCTGGCGATCCCGCCGGCGTGGACGGACGTCTGGATCTGTGTGCAGCCAAACGGCCACCTCCAGGCGACGGGGCGCGACGCGCGCCTACGCAAGCAGTATCGCTATCACCCGCGCTGGCATGCAGTGCGCGACGAGACGAAGTACTCGCGGATGATCGCCTTCGCGCAGGCGCTGCCGGCGATCCGCAAGCACACCGACAAGCATCTGGCGATGCAGGGATTACCGAAGGAGAAGATTCTCGCCGCCGTCATCCGCCTACTCGAGACGACGCTGATCCGCGTCGGCAACGAGGAGTACGCGCGCGAGAACGGCTCGTTCGGACTGACGACGATGCGGGACGAGCACGCCGACGTCACAGGCTCGACCGTGAACTTCAGTTTTCGCGGCAAGAGCGGAAAAAATCACAACATCGACATCCGTGACAAGCGGCTGGCGACGATCGTCAAGCGGTCGCAAGACCTCCCGGGCGAGGATCTCTTCCAGTACATCGACGATAGCGGCGAGCAGCACGCGATCGGATCCGCCGACGTCAACGAATATCTGCGCGAGATCGCCGGCGACGAATTCACGGCGAAGGACTTTCGCACGTGGGCGGGGACGGTGCTCGCCGCGCTGGCGCTGCAGGAGTTCGAGGAGTTCGACTCCGACGCGCAGGCAAAGCGCAACATCGTGCAGGCCATCGAGTCCGTGGCCAAGCGGCTCGGCAATACGCCAGCGGTGTGCCGCAAGTGCTACGTGCACCCGGCGATCATCGAGTCGTACGTCGACAAGACGCTCATGGAGACGCTGCAGCATCGCGCCGAATCGGAGATCCGCGACTCGCTGGCAACGCTGCGCCCCGAAGAAGCAGCCGTCCTCGCGCTCTTGCAGCGACGCCTCGGCGAAGAATCCCGCGCCGCGTAACAGGTCAATAACTCGAGTGAAACCACGGATTACGCGGATTTCACGGAGAGGACGGATTCGGAATTGGGTGCGCCGTGACGAATCGTCACGCGGCACGACGCACATCGACGGCCGGCGACGCGCTACGCGACCCATCCGTTCTTAGCAACATCTCGCCGATTATCTGTTGCCCAACCCGCATCCGTGAAATCCGCGTAATCCGTGGTTCCTCGCGTCGTCAGAGTTTGAGTTCGGAGGAGTGGCCGGGGAAGAGGCGAGCCTTCGGATCGACGAGGCGCTTTGCGGCGTTGGCGGCGATCGCGGCGTGGGCGAAGCCAGTGACGATCAGGTTGAGCGGCTCCGAGCCATCCACGGCGGCGATGTCGCCGGCTGCGAAGATGCCGGGCAGGTTCGTCGCCATGAAGCCGTCAGTCTTGATGTGGCGCGCGTCGGCGAGCTCCACGCCCCACGACTCGATCGGGCCGAGCGCGGCCTTGAAGCCGATATTCACCAGCACAGCATCGACCTGCAGCTCGCTCTCGACGCCGTTGCGGTTGTCGAAGATCGTCGCGCCCTGCACCTGACCATCGCCGGTGACGCGCTTCAGTTCGTGGAACGTCAGCATCGGGATGCTTGTCGCACGCAACGCCGCCATGCTCGATTCGTGCGCGCGGAACTGATCGCGACGGTGGATCAGCGTGATGCTCTTCGCCCAGTCCTTGAGGTTGAGGCACCAGTCGACGGCGGTATCGCCGCCGCCGACGATGAGGATGTTCTTGCCGCGGAACGGCCGCTTGTCCTTCACGAAGTAGTAGACGCCGCGGCCCTCGTAGTCGCTGATGCCGGGGCGATCGATCCTCATGGGCGCGAAGGCGCCGATGCCGGCGGTGATGACGACGGTACGGCTGTAGTGGGCGACGGTGGCGCTGCCGAGCCGCCACACCTCTTCGCCGTCGACGGTGACGCGCGTCAGCGTATCGACGCGCTGTTCGAAGACGTATTCGTGCTCGAACTTCTCGCACTGCTCGAGCAGCTGCTTGACGAGATCCTGGGCAAGGATCTTCGGATGCGCAGGCACGTCGTAGATGAGCTTTTCGGGGTAGAGGACCGCGAGCTGGCCGCCGGGCTCGGGCAGCGCCTCGATGACCTTCGTCCGCATCTCGCGCAGTCCGGCGTAGAACGACGCAAAGAGCCCGGTCGGGCCGGCGCCAATGATCGTGATGTCGTAGATGTCTTCCGGCATGCTGTCTCAGCCTATCGGGCGGCGACGCCGCGCGCATCGGGATAACGCTGGTCGGCATCACACAAGTCGTAGGCGGAATCCAGCGCCGGCCAACGGGATTGCGCAGGCCCCGGGACAGTCGGACACGCCTGACCTAACCCCCCGCCCCCCTTCCCGGTGCGGGAAGGGGGAGGAATCTGTGGCGTTAGCAGCATGCGGTCTTTGAGACGGTCTCGACCGGCAGTACTTCTTGCGCCGAGGCGGCGTTCTTGAAGGCGGAAATCGTCGCGCTGTACCACGGCTTCTCGCCGATCTTGGCGCGGCTATCGACGCGCACCGCCGCAAAGCCCGCCGCCTGCAAACGGGCGAGATAGTCCGACTCAAGCAGCGCGCCGGATGCGCAGCCGGCCCACAACGCGAGATCGTCGCGCTCGCCATCGACAAGTTCGCGCGAGAGCACGACATCGGAGACGTGCAGCCGTCCGTTCGATCGCAGGACGCGCGCTGACTCGCTGAAGACGGCGTCTTTGTCGGGCGAGAGATTGATCACGCAGTTGGAGATGATCACGTCGACGGTGCCGTCATCGATCGGCATCGCCTCCATCTCGCCCTTGCGGAATTCGACGTTCGCGGCGCCGAGCTTGTTGCGATTCGCGTTCGCCAGATCGAGCATATCCTGCGTCATGTCGAGCCCGATCACGTGGCCGCTCTCGCCGACGGCCTTCGCCGCGAGGAAGCAATCGAGACCGGGGCCGGAGCCGAGATCGAGCACCGTCTCGCCGATGCGCAAGCCGGCGATTGCCGTCGGATTCCCGCAGCCGTACGAGGCGACGGACTCCGGCAGCGAAGCGACGGCATCGTTCTCGTAGAGTTTGTCGCGATGATCGGAGCTTTCGCCGCCGCACGAATCGCAACACGCCGTTGCCTGCCGCGCGCGCTCGCCGTAGTGGTCCTGCACCGCCTGCTTGATCTCTTCTGATGTGCGTGCCATGTCGTGCTCCTTCAGTGTGTGTCGTAGATCGTAGTCGCTCGATTCTTCACGCGATCATCGGAAATCGACGATATGGTTTCGATCATGAAGGCTCGTCAGCAGCAGGCGCTGTTCAGCGCGCCGAACTCGGCGTTCAGCCAGGCGAGCGCGGCGGGCTCGAGACAGTAGCAGACGTTGGGGCCGTCGATCGTGCCGCGGACGATGCCGGCATCCTTCAGCACCTTCAGATGCTCCGAAACCGTCGACTGCGCCAGCGGCAACTCATCGACGAGATCGCCGCAGACGCACGCCTGCCGCGCCGCCAGCAGCTTGACGATGCGAAAGCGCGCCGGATGCGCGATCGCCCGCAACATCGCCACCGTCTTCGCCTCAGACTTCGTAGACACGATCGTCTTCATATCGGGATTTTACGATAGAACGTGGTGGGGTGTCAAGTAGGCTCTAGCGAAACTCCTTGTCGATCATGGTCGATCGCCTTTGTCGCCTTCGCGCTAAGCGCGATAGATTGCGCTGTCCCCGTTGACAGGCACCAGACGATGAATCTTTGGCCTCCCGCGTCTCCCTTCCGATATAGAGGCACGCTGATCGAATTGATCGAGCGGTTTCTGAGCGATCAGCTCAGCTATCCCGCCTTCTTCACGGCGTTTCAGTCCGTCCTGTTTTGGCCGAAAGACCCTAGAGCCCACGTGAGCGAATCTGACGACCGGCTCTTCAGAGAGATCCATGAGAAGCTTGATGAGGTTTCATGGGACGGGTACCCGCAGAACGATGAGGAGGGCTACTACATGTCCCACACCGAGTTCAAAGCGTGGCTCACAGTTCAGCGTACGACGTTCGACGCTGCCTTTGAATAAGGGCCCTATTCGGGGGCCCCGTCGGTGCGTGGTTTCGTGATGCGTGCCGCGAACAGCGCAGACTCCTGCCGCGAAACTCAATTCAATCCAAACACAAACAGAACGGATGCCCCGCAGGATCCAGCAGCACCCGTAGATCGGTACGCGGCTGCTGCTCCGCGAGCCGGGCGCCACAGGCGAGCGCGTGCGCGACGGCGGCGGCGAGATCGTCGACGGTGATGTCGAGATGGATCATCTTGGCCTGCTCACCGGGCTTCTCGGGCCAGACCGGCGGCTGATACCAGCTCTCCTCCTGAAACGAGAGTCCGGCGCCGCCGGCGGGATCCTGCATGGCGATGAAATCGTGGTCGCGATACGTCACCTCCCAGCCGAGCAGCCGCCCGTAGAAGTCAGCCATCGCCTGCGCGTCCCGGCAGTCCATGTTGACGCCGGCCAGGCGGAACGACGGCGCGGGTTGTGTGTCCATCAGTGCGCATTGTAGGACAAGAGAGGATCGCGACTCGCCTCGCGGCTCACTCACGCGAGGCAGCGAGGGAGCTCGCCGTTGTTGAAGGCGATCATGTCGGCGATCGCTTGCTGCGTGAGGGGCGTGGCGAGGGGCTCGCCGCGCAGTTCGCTGTAGGCGCGGTGGATGTTGGCGGCGAGGCGCTCGCCGTCGAGCCAGTCGGCGAAGTGGCCGATATCCATGTCGCGCGCGACTTGGAGCGGTTCGGCGCCAGCCTCGAAACCGCGGCGGGCCGCGGCCTGCACCATGCGGAGATATGCCTCCGTGTCGTCGATGATCTCCGGGCCGCAGATCGCGCCGTGCCCGGGCACGATCGTCTCGGCGCCGAGTGCGCGCAGCCGCGTCAGCGCGTCGAGCCAGCCGCTGATCGAGCCCATGAGCGCGAACGGTTGGCCGCCGTTGAAGAGCACGTCGCCGCCGAACAGCACTTTGCGTTGCGGCAGCCAGGCGATGATGTCGTTCGTCGTGTGCGCCAGCGCGACGGAAATCAACTCGACTTTCAGATCGTCGACCCAGACGTCGAGCCGATCGTCGAACGTCACGGTCGGCGCCGCGAGTTGCAGATCACCCCACTCGACGTCGCGGAACAAGCGCGTGTTAATGCCGTCGCGCAGGATCGTCTCGCGGCAGCGCTCGTGGCCGATGATTGTCGCCTCGGGCAGAAACAGGTAGTTGCCGTGCGTGTGATCGCCGTGATGATGCGTGTTCACGAGCGACTGGATCGGCCGCGCGCCGGCGTTGCGGCGGATCGTGTCGATCAGCGTGCGCGTACGGCGCTCCGTGAAGCAGGCATCGATGGCCAGCACGTGATCGCGCCCGACGATGAAGCCGGTGTTGTTCAAGCCCCAGCCGCCGTCCATCTGCACGAAGCCGAAGACGCCGTTACTCACCTCCTCGGCTCGCGGCGGCGGCAGATCAGCGCGCGATTGGACGTGTGTAGTCATCGATCGACTCCTCCAAGTGTCTCAACACAGATGCTCTGTGGTGACCTCCAAAACTTCACGATCCGTGCCAATCCACGACGCCATCGACGTCAATCGCGATCACCGGCCGCGATTGGAGCGCCATCGAACGGTACTGCACATATCGCTCGCGCAGCGCCATGATCGCGCGCGCGTGCTCGTCTCCGCCGCTGACGCTGTCGCGGCCGCCGATGATGCGCGCGGCGCCGCGGACCTGCACGTAGCGGAGCCGCTTCCAATCGCGGTCGTCGTACACATCGAACAACACCTGCACGCGCGGGTTCGCGGCGATGTTGCGTAGGCGCCGAAGGCGCGCGTAGTCCTCGATCTTCGGCTTCTCGTCGATCGCGAGGTACATCGTGTCGCCGATCAGCGCGAAGCAGATCGGCACGAGATGCGGCGCACCGCACTCGTCCACGGTCGCGAGCCGCGCTACTCGTTGCGCCTCGATGAACGTCCGCACGTCATCTGCGATGATCACACGATGATTCTAACGGCCCAGCCTGAGGCACCGTAGGGGCACCCCCGCGTGGGCGCCCGTCGTCGTGCGCGATCACTCGCCGTGGATGGCGACTGGCGTGAAAATAGGTATCGTTCACACATCCCGCGTCGCGCCACCTCGCCACACTCGGAGACGCACCATGATCACCACAACCGCGCCCGACACGATCGCCGTCGCACGATCGCTTCGCGCCGAGATCGCCGCATACGCCGAGGACGCTGAACGGCAGCGGCGGTTGCCGGATGGACTGCTGGCGTTGCTGCGGAAACACGAGCTGATGGCCGGGATGGCGCGGCCGATCGATCGCGGCGGACTCGGGCTCGATCTGATCACGACGATGCGCACGGTCGAGGAGATCTCGACCGCGGACGCATCGACGGGATGGTGCGTGGCAATCGATAGCCAGAGCATCGGTACGATCCCGCTCCGCGAAGACGTCGCGCGCGAGGTCTACAAACGCGGCTCATCCGTCTGCGGCGTCGGCAACCCGACAGGGCGGGCGATCCCCGTCGACGGCGGCTTCCGTTTGAGCGGGCGCTGGGCCTACGCGAGCGGGTCGCGCCATTCTCAATGGATCGGTCTCGGCTGCGTCGTCTTCGACGGCGACAAGCCGCGGCTCACGGCCAGCGGCGCGCCGGAGATGCGCATGTGCGTGCTGCCGATCGGTGACGTCGAGATCCTCGATACGTGGATCGTCTCCGGGCTGCGCGCCACCGGCAGCAACGACATCGCCGCCGACAGCGTCTTCGTGCCGGAAGAACGCACGGCGGCGATCGCACTCGGCTCGAGCCCGCAGGCGGATGGCGCCTATCGCCTGCCGATGTTCACGCTCTTCGGGCTCGCGCTCGTCACCGTCGCGCTCGGCGCCGCGCGTCATGCGATCGATGAGTTCGTCGCGCTCGCGCAGGGCAAGACGCCGATGCTGCAGGGGACGAAGCTGCGCGACAAGCCCGTCGTGCAATACGAGGTCGCCCGCGCCGAGGGCATCCTCGAAGCCGGACGCGCGTACCTCTATGCCGCCGTCGCCGAACTCCAGGATCGCGCCAGCCACGAAGGAGAGATCGACCTGGCGTTGAAGGCGAAGGTGAAACTCGCCTGCACCGTCGCAACGGACTGCTCGCTGCAGGCCGTCGAGATCGCCTACCGCCTCGGCGGCGGTACGTCGAACTACGAGACGAGCCCGCTGCAACGCTGCATGCGCGACGTCCACGCCGTCACGCAGCACTTCGCCGTCGCTGCATCGAACTACGAGACCGTGGGCCGCGTGCTGTTGGGGTTGGATCCGGGCACGCCGCTGATCTGACGACGGATCTTCCACAGAGGACATAGAGAGCACAGAGGGGTTGAGGTCGCCGGCGTTAGTTCGGCGGCGTCTTCGGCGCCTTGGCGGCGGTCGAGCACTCTGATGAGAGCGTGCAGAGGCGCGGATCGAGCGGCGCAATCGTCGCCGTCGGAAACGGCTCCGACGGGAGAGTAAACTCTACTGGCCCGCTGAAGCCCTTGGTGAAGTACACGCGGTAGCCGCGGTTTGCGCGGGCGTCGCTAATGTCGACGCGGGCGATCGTTCCGGAACCAAACACGAACTGCATGGCGCCGTCGAATCCAGGATCAAGGTCAGCGCTGCCGCTGACGCCCCGCTCATCGGCGACGTCGACGCGAACCACTCTCGCGGTTTGGTTCGAGAAACGAAGATTTTGCCGAGAGTAGTAATCTGCTGCGGCCTCGACGGCCGTCTTCACCCCGTCAACGCTCGCCAGTTGCGTCTTGCTCGCGAACGGAGCGAGCATCGAGAGCAATCTGTTCTTGGATGGAACCGGATCGGGGAGCTGCGGGCTGCCAGCCGTCGCGACCACGACGACCGCCTGATTTGCGCTTGCGCCGAGCGTGATCTCAAGACTCGAGTTCGCGTCGCCGCCGTCGATCCAGATCGTCTTGGCGGCTTCGCCGAACGCGAACTGGCGTACATCTCCGACTGCGACTGGGGTCTGAGATCGCGTCGGTCCCTGACTCACGACGATTTGGTGCGAACCGTCGTTCTGGACGATGACAAACGTCTTCTCGCCTCTGCGACTACGTACCACGACGACGACTGCGATCAGAAAGACCACAACGATCGCTCCGAGCAGTAGCTTGTAACGCACGCGACAATCCTAGATCACCGTTCGTCCTCGTGCGCGCCCCATGTTCGGGGCTTGCCTACAGCGCCGCCTCGATCGCGGCGCCCATCGCTTGCGCGGTGACGAGGGTGCCGCCGGCGCCGGCGATGTCGGGCGTGCGGAGGCCGTCGGCGAGGGCTTTGCGGACGGCAGACTCGACGGCGGCGGCTTCGGCTTCAAGCTTGAAGGAGAGGCGGAGCATCATCGCGGCGCTGAGGATCATCGCGATCGGGTTCGCCTTGCCCTGGCCGGCGATATCGGGCGCGGAGCCGTGGATCGGCTCGTACATGCCGAAGCCACCGGCGTTGAGGCTCGCCGAGCCGAGCATGCCGAGCGATCCGGCGAGCACGCTCGCTTCGTCGCTGAGGATGTCGCCGAACATGTTGCTCGTCAGCATCACATCGAACTGGCGCGGGGCACTGATGATCTGCATCGCGGCGTTGTCGACATGCAGGTAGTCGTGCGTGACATCCGGGTACTCGGGCGCGATGCCGGCGAGCACGTCGCGCCAGAGGATGCTGCTATCGAGGATGTTCGACTTTGCGACGAGCGTCAGATGCTTGCGGCGGCCCTGCGCGATCTTGAATGCGCCGTGCGTGATGCGGGCGATCTCGCCTTCGGTGTAGCTCTCGGTGTCCCACACCTGGCGCTGGCCATCGACGATGCGCTCGCCCCGCTCGCCGAAGTAGATGCCGCTCGTCAGTTCGCGGACGATCAGCATGTCGGCTCCCTCGACGATCTCCGGCCGCAGCGGCGAGAGCGCGACGACTTCCGGATAGACGACGACGGGCCGCAGGTTCATGAAGAGGTCGAATTCCCGCCGCAGCCCGAGGATCGCCGTCGTCTCGACGCCCTTCCACTTCGGATGATCGAGCTGGTCCGTCGGTCCGCCGAACGGGCCTTTGAGGATCGCATCGGACGCCCGGCATGTCGCGATCGTCGCCGCCGGCAGATGCTCCCCGTAACGCTCCCACGCCTCGCCGCCGGCGTAGGCTTCGACGAAGTCGAACTCATGCCCGAACCGCCCGCCGATGGCGAGGAGCACGCGCAGCGCCTCGTCCGTGATCTCCGGCCCGATGCCATCGCCGCGTAGCACCGCGATCTTGAATTGCATGAGCGTAGGTTAGCGTCGGAGGCGGATAGCGGATAGCCAACGGGCTGTTGGCCGTTGGCACGTTGGCTGTGCCTGCACTCCCCTTCCCGCGCCGGGAAGGGATCCGGGGGTTAGGTCGCGCCGGCCGAATCTTCACGCAACCTATTGACAGGATCGAGGGATGGGCGTATGTTCGAAGCTAACCGGCGAGGAACCGGATCAGGAAAGGGAGCGCGTCTTGTCACTCACGTCCTGGGCGAGGCTGAACGGGCATTCGAAATTGCGACTCGGTTTGATCGCCGCCGTCGCTGCGGTTCTGTTGTCCATCGCCGTTGTGCCGGCCCGCAAGACCGAGGCCGGTCCGGGAACGGGGCCGACGGCGATCGTCTCGCTCGGCGACAGCTTCATCTCCGGCGAGGCGGGGCGCTGGAGCGGCAACGCGCTGACGCCGTTCTTCACACGAAACGGCACCGATCGCGCGTCATCATGCACGTGGTACGGGTACTGCACGTACGACGCGGCGCGCGTCTACGGCGCCACCGCCGCCAACGGTTGCCACCGCTCCGACGTGTCGACGATCAACAGCGCGGGCATCGCCGTGAGTGAGAAGATCAACCTGGCGTGCTCAGGCGCGCAGACGAAGAACATCTGGCGCGCTTCGCAGGGCGGGCAGAGCTTCAAGGGCGAGGCGCCGCAGGCCGATCAACTGCTGACCGTGGCCCAGCAGAAGAACGTGAAGATGGTCGTGCTGACGATTCTGGCGAATGACGTCGGCTTCTCTGACGTCGTGATCAGCTGCGCCGCCGGTTGGGTGTTGGGCGCCGGGCCGTGCAACCAGGCACAGCAGGCGAACATCCAGGCCGCGATGCCCGCGGCGCAGAACGGCCTCCGCAAGGCGATCGACGAGGTGCGCGCGGTAATGGCGCAGGCGGGCTACGCGCCGTCGCAGTGGCAGTTCGTCCTTGCTGGCTACGCATCGCCGATCCCGTCGGCGGCGGACGTGCGGTACTCGGGCTCCGACAAGTGGAACCTGGGCGGCTGCCCGTTCTACGACGAGGACTTCAACTGGGCGAAGCAGGCCGGTACGCCGTTGATCATCGATAGCATGCGCACGGTCGCGACCGAGAAGGGCGTGCAGTTCCTCGACGTCCGCGACTCCCTTAACGGCCACGAGATCTGCAACCGCAGCTCGTCGCTCGTCGGCTCCAGCGGCCCGAACCCGGTTTCGAATGAGTGGGTGCGTTGGGTGAACACGGGCTGCTGCCAGGGCGACGCTCAGGAGTCGGTACACCCGAACGCGTACGGCGAGCGGGCACTCGGCAAGTGTGTCGCCCTCATGAACACCAAGACAAGCGGCAACTGGACGTGCAAGAACACGCCCGGCCAGAGCTACACCGCCATGACGCTCACCTCGATCCCGTAGACAGGTTCGCGCCTCAACGATGCAGGTGGCAGTGCCCGGTGAACGATCACCGGGCACTGCCTCTCTCGGCGACGCCGGTTGAATTGGGGCGCCGGGTCTTTCCCCGATGGGGACGACGAGTCCACATACGCGCGAACGCGAATTCTTACAGCGCCGCGGGACGGCGAGAATCGGCGCCGAAACGCGCCGATTTTGATTCTGGCAGCGTGGTCCCAGGGGGTGGATTCGAACCACCGATACACGGTTTTACAGACCGTTGCCTTAAACCACTTGGCTACCCTGGGGCAAGCATGACCTTAACATGAACGCGCCGCCGCCTCCAATTTGACGGCGGTAACTCGGCGCGGCGCGGCGCTCGCTTGATGAAGCCGCACCGATGACTGACTACCACCTTGAGCGCGTTGATCTGTTCGGCGATCGTCGGCGTCCATGCCTGTGCGGAGCGCGACGTCACCGACGTCACGCGCAAGGATGTTCGTTGCTGTCAGAAGTGCGCAAATTCATGTGAAGCCGCGGCGTACGGATGACGCTGTCGTTGGGTCAACCGCTGGTCGCAACGTGCATCCGACGTCGCGCACGCCGACCTCGTAGCGTGCACTTCCGGCATCGTATTGCGATGCGCACGGCGCATGGATCAGGAGTTCCCCTGAGCCTCCGTGATCGAGCGCTCAAGTACACTGGCTTCGAATGAACATCTCGAAGCTGCGTAACCGGCTCATGATCTCGATGCTCTTCGGGATTCTCGTCTTCGCCGGGTTGCTCGCGTACGGCGACTTCCGAAGCGTCGGCTCCGATCTCAAGACCTTCCGCTGGGAGCTGATGCCGCTGATCCTGCTTGTGACGTCGGGCAACTACCTGCTGCGTTTCGTGAAATGGGAGTACTACCTGCGGCAGATCGGCGTCACGGGCCTCAAGCGCATCGACAGCTTCCTGATCTACTTCTCCGGCCTTGGCATGACGATCACGCCCGGCAAGGTCGGCGAGTGGCTGAAGAGCTACCTGCTCAAGGAGATCCACGGGACGCCGGTGACAAAGTCGGCGCCGATTCTGCTCGCCGAGCGGCTGACGGACGGCCTCGCTCTGCTCGTGATCGCTGTCGCCGGGCTGGCGGTCTTCGGGCACGAGTACTGGCCGATCGCGGCGATCTTCGCGACGGGATCGGCCGCCGCGGTCGCTATCTCGCGTCATCGGCGGTTGTCGCACGCATTGCTGCGGTTCGCCGGACGGATGCCGTTCGGCGCGCGGGTAGCGCCGCATCTGGAGGAGTTGTACGAGAGCACCTATGTCGTGATGGAACCGAAGGGCGTCGTGCTGATGACGGCGCTCAGCGTCGGGTCGTGGTTCTTCGAGGTGCTCGCGTTCTACCTGACCCTGATCGGCCTCGGCGTCGATGCCTCGCCCGACACGCTGTTCAAGGCTGCGTTCATTTTGCCGATCTCGACGCTGGCGGCGGCGGTGCTGCTGACACCGGGCGGCCTCGGTGTCGCAGAGATCGGTATCACGGGGCTGTCGCGCGATCTGTTGCACATGAGCAAGGGGGCCGCGACCGTCGGCACGCTGATCGTTCGCATCGCGACGCTGTGGTTCGGCGTGCTGCTCGGGCTAGCGATGTTTGCGGTGCTGACGCGACGGCTGGCGCGCCAGGGCGTATCGCTCGACAAGGACATGCGGGAAGACGAAGCGAAGCTAGCTGCGGGAACGCCGTAGGCCCTGACCTTTACACGGGCGGACGATCGTTCGGCGGCATCACGTCGACGTGGCCACGGCGGCGATTCATCTCGCGTTGCACCATGCGCTCTTCGACGTCGCGCCCCCAGAGTACCGGCGTGACGAACGTCGAGAAGAACTGCAGAAGCAGAATGGCGCCCCAGATGCCGGCGGGCCACTGCACCCACCAGTCGCCGCCTGTCAGCCAATCGAGCAGCGCGAGGCTGCCGATGACGACGAGGTACGTGACGATGTGGCGGTAGAGATCGAGACGCTGGCGCACCCGTCGGCGCACACGCCGGTACTCGCGGTCGCCGGGATCGCCTCCGCCGCCGCGGCCGGAGCCAATGCGCACGCCGCCCCACGGCCCGCTGATATCGATGCCTTCGAATTCGTCGCCGTCGTCCGCCATCGCGCGCCTCCCGCAGCCAGCATAACGCCGCGCGCTACGCGTCGCGCATGCGTCTGCGCTGCGGTTTTCGCATGTCAAGGGATGGTGGGAGGCTACGGAACGCAGGGCCCGAAGAGCTTCGCGGCGAGAAGCAGATCGCTCGAGCTGATCGCACCGTCGCGGCCTAGATCGAAGTCGAACACGTAGCCCGGATTCGTTGAGGGGCCGAAGTGCGAAGCGATCAGCAAGAGGTCGCTTGAATTGACCGTGTGGTTGGCATCGACGCTCGCCAGTTCCTTGCCGTCGTTGCAGCCATCGCCGTCCGTATCGCGCGCGAGCGGGTTCGTACCGATGTGCAGGAACTCCGAACCATCGCTCAGTCCGTCGCCATCGGTGTCGGCGCTATTCGGATCGGTGCCGATGGCGATCTCGCAGGCGTCCGGCAGCTGGTCGAAGTCGCTATCAACGCCGGACGGCTTGCTGGCGGCGTTCAGGGGGTCGCTGCCGCAGGCGATTTCGGCGTTGTCGCGGACGTGATCGCCATCGGTATCGGCGAGCGACGGATCGGTGCCGGCGGCGGACTCCTGCAGCCCGCTCAACCAGTCGTGGTCAAGATCGGGGTTACAGGCGTCGCCGAGCGACAGTCCGATTGGGTTCGTGCCGTCGTTGAGCAGCGGGGCGCCGAGCACGGTGATCTCGGCGTTGCGATTCTCCTGGCCCGGGTTGGCGACGTTCGGGCAATTGTCAACGCCGTCGGCGACGCCGTCGCAGTCGAGATCGCCAGCGCATGGCGTCGGAGTTGATGTCGATGTCGACGTTGCGGAGTCCGTCGGCGTTGGAGTCGGTGTCGTCGTCGCGGTGTTCGTCGGCGTGTCAGTGCCCCCTCCCGGCGTGTTTGTCGGCGCGGCCGTCGGCGTGTTCGTAGCCGTCGGACTCGGCGTGGACGTGTTAGTGGGTGTATTCGTCGCCGTCGGAACGGGCGTATTCGTCGCAGTCGGCGACGGAGTAGCTGTATTCGTCGGCGTCAACGTCGCCGTGGCCGTCGCCGTGTTGGTGGGCGTGGGCGTTAACGTTGGCGTGTTGGTGCGCGTCGCCGTCGGCGTGTTCGTTGCGGTCGGCGTATTCGTTGGCGTCGGGCTCGGATCGACGAAGTTGGCGGTGAACGCGGCGTTCGCTGTCGCTGTGATTTGATGCTGCTGCGCGCCGGCATCGGACCAGGTGTTGAAGAACACCTGGCCGCTGGCTATGGTCTGCGGCGACGAAGCGAACATCGCGTGCACAGAGTTTTTCGGCACCGTATGCGTGAACGGCACCGTCTGGCTGCTGCCATCGACGGCTATCTGCACGCCGGTCTTATTCGATGCGAACGAGAGGTCGACCGTATTGGCGGTGATATTCACCTTCTTCGTCGTCGAGAGGCCGCCGCTGTCGGTCGCCGTGAGGAAGATGTCGTAGTTCACGAAGTCGCCGTGGTCGGCGATCGTGAACGTGCCGCCGGCGCCTGTCGATTGCAAATACGGGTGCGTGTGACAGCTCGTGAACGTGGCGTCGAGACAGTGGTTCTGGACGATGCTCCAGGCGAGGTTCGCCGGCGGGATCGCGCCGTCCTGCGCATCGCTCGCGCTGCCGCTGAACGTAACGAGATCGGCGATGTCGTACTTCGGCTTGTTGCCCGCGATCGTCACCGTCACCGTATCGACGGGTGCCGTGTTACCGAGCTGGATCACCGCCGCCGCCGTCGCCGACAGCGAGAGTGGGTCGGTCACGGTCAGCGACACCGTCTTCGTGCCGCTGCCGTTGTACACGTGCGTCGGATTCGCCGTTGTCGCGTGAGCGGAGCCATCGCCGAAGTCCCAGTCGTACACGATCGCCTGGCCGGCGTCAGGGTCGCCGGATCCGGCGCTGGAGAAATTGACGGTCAACGGCACGATGCCACCGGACGGACTGGGCGGGGCGGCGATCACGGCGACCGGCGGCCGGTTGTCGCCGATGTAGCGGATGTGGCGTAGCTCGCCAGCGTTGATCGCCAGATAGTAGACGTCGCCGTCGGCGCCCGTCTGTAGCTGCACCGGGCCGCCGCCGTTGTTGGTGAACGTCGCGAGGCTGCCGGCGATCAAGTTGTTCGAGGCGTCGACCTTGAGCGTGCGGATCGAGTTGAGGGCGTAGTCGGCGTACCAGTACGTGTTCTGGTACTGCGGGCTGTAGGCATTCGCGCCGGTGAACACGCCGCCGACCGCAGCCGCCGTACCCTGCGAGTGATCCCAGACGATCAACGGCAGCTTGACGCTGGCCGCGGGCAGATTCTGGCAGACGGAGAACGCCGCATACCCGGGCTGTACCGCATTGCCCTCCCAGCACGGCCAGCCGAGATTGGCGCCCGGCGTGACCACGTTGATCTCTTCCCACGTGTCCCATCCGACATCGCCGCTGACGATCGTGTTGGTGCCCGGTTTGAAGTTGTAGCGGAAGTCGTTGCGGACACCATACGCGAACACCTTCGATCGCGTGGCGGTCGGGTCGCCGTTGTAGAACGGGTTGTCGGAGAGCCCCTGGCCGTTCGCCGGATTGACGCGCAGAAACTTGCCGTTGAGGCGATCGATGTTTTGCGCCCGCAACGCGCGCGAATCAACGCTCACGTAGTTGGCGCCGTCGCCCGATTCGACATAGAGCATATTGTCGAAGCCAAACTTGAGGTTGCCGATCGAGTGACTGTCAGAGTCGGACGCGATGCAGTCGACGTTGGTCTTCACGAACGTGCCGCTGCCGCCGGCCGTCGTCAGGGACGAGATGCCGGTCACCTTGAACGTCGTCGAGGACGGCGTCGTGCTGACGGTGTATGTGCCCGCGGCGATCGCGGGGACAGCGTTGGCAATCGGCGCCGTGAGCGTGATCGAGTTGCCGACGCTGAGCCGATCCGGCCTGGATGTCGTCCAAAGTCCACTAGTGCTGACGCTGTTGACGGTGATGTCGCAACTCGGCGACGCAGCGGTGCCGACATCTGTGCCGAGCACGACGAACTTGCTCGCCGGCGATGCGACATCGCCGGACGGTGTGCTGGCGTTGACGCGAATCACCTGCGTCGTCTTCTCCACCGTCGGGTTCGCTGGATCGACGTCATACGTGTACGAGGCGTAGACGAAGCCGTTCGTCGCGAAGTTCGGATCGAGCGTCAGTCCCAAGAGTCCGCGGTCGAGGACGGTGTTGACGGGTGAGACGGTGTAGTACGGCGTGGCGAGCAGTGCGCCGTTCTTGAACAGCCTGATCGTGCCGCCTTTGAGCCCGATGAAGATACGGCCGTCCGGCGCGAGTGCGAAGACCGTCGGCAGCGTCAGGCCGCTCACTGTCGTGTCCGTGACGAAGCCGCCGAGATCGGGACGGTACTGGTAGTCGAATGAGATCGACGCGCCGCCGGCATCTTCGTAGTACTCGACGGTCACGGTGTGCGCGCCTGCGGTCATCTGCCGGTTGATCGAATGCGTCTCGCCCGCCTGATTGACCCAGTTGTTGAGCACGAGCTGGCCGTCGACGTAGACTCGCGAACCATCGTCGCTCGTCGTCGTAAACGAGTAGACGCCGTCCACAAACGTGATTGACTGCGTCCAGCGGGCGCTGAACTGATCCACCGGGATGGCGGCATCGGGCGACCCGATGTTCCAGTCGAAGGCGATGGTCGGGTCGTTGCGAGTGACGGCGGGGCTGCCGGTGAGGTTCTGATTCGTGAAGTACTGCCCCGTGTAGCCGGAAGCGATCGTGCTCACATCCTGCACTTTCACCTGGATCAGCGCGTCGTTGCTGGAGTCGTAGAACTCGACCTTCACGGTGTGCGATCCGGCCGCGAGCGTGTGATCGGCGTAGTACGTCGTCGCCGCCTGGTCAAACCAGCCATCGACGATCTTGATGTTATCGACGTAGATCCGAACGCCATCATCGCTGGTGCCGGTGAAGCGGTAGGTGCCGGCGGCGTAGGTGTCCGTACGCGTCCACTGCGCCACCCAGCTGTCGGCGTTGATGCCGGATCCGGGCGAAGCGGGCCACTCGTTGTCGAGCGACAGATTGGCGCTGGGCATCGGCAAGTTGCCGTCGCTGCGGGTTAGCGTGGGCGTCGTGGCGGGAACGGCGGGCGCGCCCGTGTAGTTCCAGTATTTGCCGGTCCACGAACCTGTCGCAGCTTCGGCAGCCGGGGCACGGGGCGCCGCGACGTAGCTCAGCGCGACGAGCGCGAGCAACGGCAGCAGCGCGAGCCAGCGGGGGCGCTTCAACGTCAAGTTAGAGTCCCGTTCACGTCCACATCCACACTCATTCTCGGTGATCTGTACGTCCGCCGGCTCCCACCTGGGGATGCGTCCGGCGCGAATCTCTACCCAAAGAAACGGCTTGTCAAGTTATTTGTTGCGTGGCGATCGGTACAGATTCGCCGCGCGGCGCCTGCGGGATCACTCGGGAGCGCTCGGCGGGGGACGCGACCGCTACCCGATTCTAGCGCACACGGGACGACCGTACCGTAAATTCTCGGCCACGCGTGTGTGTCGAATGCGTCAGATTCGCGTCGCCTTCGGAATGGGAGTGAATTCGTCCGACTGCGGCAGCACCACACTCGACGGGAGCAGACGCTGTCCGTGCCCGCGGCTGGCACCCGATATCATGGCGCGATGCCGAAGACTCCGCCTGAGCGTGTCGTGACGGGAGAAACGCAGGATGGCGACCTGCAGGTCGATACGTCGCTGCGACCGCGCCGGCTCGACGAGTACATCAACCAGGAGAAGGTCAAGGACAACATCAGCATCAGCATCGAAGCGGCGCGCCAGCGCGGCGAGCCGCTCGACCACGTGCTGCTGTACGGGCCGCCGGGCCTCGGCAAGACGACGCTGGCCTACATCATCGCTGCCGAGATGCAGGTGAGCGTCCGCATCACGTCGGGGCCGGCGATCGAGCGCATCGGCGACCTGGCGGCGATCCTGACGAGCCTGCAGAGCGGCGATGTGCTGTTCATCGACGAGATCCACCGGCTATCACGCATCGTCGAGGAGTTCCTCTATCCGGCGCTCGAAGACGGGGCGATCGATTGGGTGACGGGTAAGGGGCCGGGCGCGCGCTCGATCCGCCTCGCGATCAAGCCGTTCACGCTGATCGGCGCGACGACGCGCTACGCGATGATGTCGCCGCCACTGCGCGATCGCTTCGGTCACGTCTATCGCCTCGATTTTCACGATGTCACGGCGCTGTCGCAGATCATTCGGCGCTCGGCATCGATTCTCGGGCTGGCGATCGACGATGCGGGGACGACGGCAATCGCGCAACGGGCGCGCGGGACGCCGCGCGTCGCCAACCGGCTGCTGCGGCGGGTGCGCGACTACGCGCAGGTGAAGGCCGACGGCGCGATCACGGAGCAGGTGGCGGCCGATGCGCTGGCGCGGCTCGAGATCGACGCGCTCGGCCTCGACAGCGTCGACTATCGCGTGCTGCGGGCGATCATCGAGAAGTTCGACGGCGGGCCGGTGGGGCTGGAGACGATCGCCGCATCGATCTCGGAGGACGCGGACACGATCATGGACGTGTATGAGCCGTACCTGATGCAGATGGGCTTCCTGCAGCGGACGCCGCGAGGCCGTCAGGCGACGCGATTGGCGTACGAGCATCTCGGCCTGCCGCCAAAGTCCGCGGCGCCATCGCCGCAGCAGTCGCTGTTTGAGTAGTTCCGTCGCTATCGGTTTCGGCGGAGCCGATGACGGACCGCATTGCGCCTAACGACCAACGACCAAACCGCATCGGGCTACACGCGCTCGAAGATCGTCGCGATGCCCTGTCCCCCGCCGATGCAGAGGCTGACGAGGCCGAACTTCGAGTTGCGGCGCTCCATCTCGTACATCAGTTTGACGGTGAGGATCGCGCCGGTGGCGCCGACGGGGTGGCCGAGCGCGATGGCGCCGCCGTTGACGTTCGTCTTCTCGGGGTCGAGGTGGAGGGCGGTGCTGCACGCGGCGGCGACGGATGCGAAGGCCTCGTTCAGCTCGACGAGATCGATCTGGTCGACGGTCATGTTCGCTTTCTTGAGGGCCTTCTGGACGGCGGGGATGGGGCCGCTGCCCATGATCGACGGCTCGACGCCGGCTTCGGCGCGGGCGATGATCTTGAGGCGCGGCGTCAGGCCCAGCTCCTTCGCCTTCGACGCGCTCATCACGACAACGGCGGCGGCGCCGTCGTTGATGCCGCTGGCGTTGCCGGCGGTCACCATGCCGCCTTCCTTGAACGCGGGGCGGAGCTTGCCGAGCGCCTCCAGCGTGGTCTGACGCGGGTGCTCGTCGTTATCGATTGTTACCGTCTCTTTGCCCTGCTTCACCTGGACGGGGACGATCTCGTCCTTGAACTTGCCGGAGGCGATGGCGGCGGCGGCGCGCTCCTGCGATCGCATCGAATATTCGTCCTGCGTTTCACGTGAAACTTCGTACTTCTCGGCGAGGTTCTCGGCGGTGATGCCCATGTGCTGCTTGCTGAAGGGGTCGCCGAGGAGGTGGAGGATGCCGTCTTCGAGGACGCCGTTGCCCATCCGGTAGCCGTTGCGGCCCTGACGCACGTAGTAGGGCATCATCGTCATGTTCTCGGCGCCGCCGGCGACGATGACGCTGGCGTCGCCGGTCTGGATGTAGCGGGCGGCGGTGTTGATCGCTTCGAGGCCGCTGCCGCAGATGCGGTTCACGGTGAGCGCCGGCGTCTCGATTGACATGCCAGCTTTGACGGCGGAGTGGCGCGAGATGTAGGCGTCCTCAGCGACCTGGCCGACGCAGCCGAGGATCACGTGGTCGACCTGCTCGGGGGCGATGCCGGCACGCTCGACGGCGGCCTTGATGGCGATGGCGCCGAGGTCGGAGGCGGAGAAGTTCGAGAAGCCGCCCTGGAACTTGCCGATAGGGGTGCGGGCGCCGCTGACGATGACAACGTCTTCCATGGAGGGCTCCTTGTCGCGAGGCGACGCTCATACGGGGAAAGTGTGATCGAGTATAGAAACGCGGCGGGGACGCAGTCAATTCGTAGCTTGTCAGGGCGCTCGGGGTTAAACACGAAGGACACGAAGAGAGTTGGGTTGGGTTATACGGTTCACGGGTTTGATTGTCACGGAGTTCTTTTGTTTTCGAATTTCTTGAGTCTGGGGTGCTGGGCTGGCTGTGGCGGGTGAAGCTGGGTGGATGTAGATGTTTGATTGTGTTTGATTGTCTCTCTGGGAGTCAATCAAACCAGTCGAGGTGTGGTGGCGGCGACGGTGTGCGGAGTCGGCCGTGGGGCATCATACGTCTGAGGACGCGCGATCTCGAACGGGTTTGTGTCACCTCCCGCCGTGTCGGGCGTGCGCGGCGGCGGATCGCGAGTGAGCCCGTCAAACAGGACAGGTCTGAAGACCTGTCCGTACGGGTGGAGGCCGCCATCGGGGTTGGCTATCTCACCTTGATGAGCGGGTACTCCTCGCTCGAAAAAAGGTAGAGCGGGCCGAAGATGAACGCGTTGTAACGCTCGACGGGATACCTACACAGGCTTCGTTGGCTGGCGAATTTTGGACGGACGAGACCTTCGTGCGTGTGCACGCTCCAGCAGTCGAGCAGGTCGATGCGCCCGAAATCGTCGTTGGTCCATGTCCACGTACCAGCGTTGCGAACTGGATCGCTGGAGTAGGTTGACTCGACCTCCTGGACGTACGTGTGATCGCGGTTGACCGTGATCGTCTCGGTGCCATCCTCGTAGTGCGCGACGTAGACGCCGTAAACCTCGGATTCGCGCGGATGGAGGCGGTGCCACGCAAAACGCACCGCCAACACCGGGACGAGCGCAGAAGCCAGCACAGCGGCGACCACACACAAGACGCTCGCAGTGCGCCGCAAGCGAGGGTTGTCGTGAATGTTCACCATATCAGTATCGACTCTCTGACCGTACCGGCCTACCAGCGCTATCGTATCCATGCATCGCCGCGGCGCCGCGGCAGACACGCCGACGTCAAGATGCACAGCTGCGGCTTGACGAGGGGGGCGCATGGGGCGATGCTGCGGTTGTCCCCGCCACGGTTTGGAGTGATTTTGCTTACGCGCTTGCTGGGCGGGTTGCTGTTGGCGTTGGTTGTGGCGCCGTTGCTGGTGCGTGGGGCGACGGCGCCTCGGGTCGCGCTGGCGGCGGCGGGGGATATTGCGACGATCTCGGGTGGCGGCGTTGGGGATGGCGGGGCGCCGGCGAATGCGGCGATCAACCCATCCGGCATCGCGACGGACGGCTCGGGCAACATCTATGTCGCGGACAGCACGAATTGCCGCATCCGGAAGATCAGCGGCGGCGCGATCTCGACGATCGCCGGGACGGGCGTCTGCGGCTACGGCGGCGATGGCGGGCTGGCGACGAGCGCGCAGCTCAACTTTCCGGGCGGCGTGACGATCGACGCGGGCGGTGTCATCTACATCGGCGACACGGTGAATTGCCGGGTGCGGAAGATCGCGGGCGGCACGATCACGACGGTGGCGGGTTCGGGCTTCTGCTCATACTCGGGCGACGCGGGGCCGGCGACGGCGGCGGCGTTGAGCTCGCCGCGCGGCGTGGCGATCAGCGGCGGTGTGCTGTACATCGCCGATGGGGACAACTGCCGCATCCGCGCCGTTAACGCCGGGACGATCTCGACGTTCGCCGGCAGCGGCGTCTGCGGCTACGCCGGCGACAGCGGCGCGGCGTCCCTGGCGCGCATCGGGCATCCGTACGCGCTCGCCGTGGACACTACGGGCACGCTGTACATCGCCGACAGCGACAACTGCCGCATCCGCGTCGTCGTCATGCCGTCGGCGGCGATCGCGACGGCGGCGGGCAACGGAACGTGCGCATTCGGCGCCGACGGCGGGCCGGCGACGTCCACGTCGTTTAATCATCCGAAAGGCGTGAGCGCGAACGCCGCGGGCGACGTGCTGATCGCCGACAGCGACAACTGCCGCATCCGCAAGCTGACGTATCCGACGACGACGATCACGACCGTCGCGGGCAACGGATCGTGCGGCTATGCCGGCGACGGCGGCAGCGCGACATCGGCGCTGCTGCGACAGCCGCGCGGCGTCGCGGCGGCGGCGTCCGGCACGAACTTCTACGTTTCTGATACGGCGAACTGCCGTGTGCGGAGCGTCACGTCGGGCACGATCGCGCTGCTCGCGGGCACCGGATTCTGTGCGTACGGCGGCGATGGCGGCGCGGCGACGAACGCGGCGATGGCGATCAACCCCGGTGGCGTGGCCGTTGACACCGGCGGCAACATCTACATCAGTGACACGAACAACTGCCGGATCCGCAAGATCGCGAGTGGCGTGATCTCGACAATCGCGGGTACGGGCGTGTGCGCGTTCGGCGGCGATGGTGGCGCGGCGACGGCGGCGACGCTCGATATGCCGGGCGGGATCGCGCTCGATGCCGCAGGCGCGCTGTACGTCGCAGACACGAACAACTGCCGCATCCGCAAGATCGCGAGCGGCGTGATCACGACCTTCGGCGGGACGAGTGTCTGCGGCTACAACGGCGACGGCACGGCGACGAGCGTGCAGCTCAACTATCCGCAGGGCATCGCTGTCTCCGGCACGACTGTGTACGTCGCCGACACGCTGAACTGTCGCGTCCGCAAGATCAGCGGCGGCGCGCTGACGACGATCGCCGGTAGCGGCGCGTGCTCATTCTCCGGCGATCACGGCAAGGCGACGCTGGCGGCCCTGACGTTTCCGCAAGGCGTCGCGATCGACACGTTCGGCAATGTGTACATCGCCGATACGGTGAACTGCCGCATCCGGCGCGTGACGGCGACGATGATCACGACGATCGCCGGCACGGCGACGTGCGGCCTCGGCGGCGACGGCGGGCCGGCGGCGAGCGCGTCGGTCAATCAGCCGTCGGGCGTCGCCGTCGACGCGAGCGGCAACGTGTACGTCGCGGACACGGCCGATTGCCGCGTGCGGATGATCGGCGGCGGCGCGATCATCACGATCGCCGGCGTCGGCATCGGCGGGACGACCGGTTGCGGATTCGGTGGCGACGGCGCGGCGGCGACGGGCGCGCTGCTCAACCAGCCGCGCGCGGTTGCCGTCGACGCGACCGGCGCCGTGCTGATCGCCGACGGCCTCAATGCGCGCATCCGGCGGATCACGCCGGGCGCCGATGCGGATGGCGACGGGGTGGCGAACATCAGCGATAACTGCGTGGCGGTGGCGAACGCGGGGCAACAGAACAACGACCGCAACTTCATCGACCTGCCAGCGTCGAAGCCGTACGACGACCTCACGCGCGCGAACTCCGACACGATCGGCGACGCCTGCGATCCCGACGACGACAACGACGGCCTGGCCGACGGCGCGGAGTCGCAGCTGGGGCCGGGCGGCGCGAGCCACGCGCTCTGTCCGACAGCAAGCGCGAATACTGATCCGATGAAGTCCGATACCGACGGCGATCGGGTGCTCGACGGCGCGGAGTGCGCGCTGGGCAGCGATCCGGCGAACGCGGCATCGAAGCCGGCGAACCCGGCGCCGGGCACCGATCCGGACGCCGACGGGCTGAGCACGGCGTTCGAGATGACGATCGGCACGAACCCGGGTGTCGCTGACAGCGACGGCGACGGCGTGCGCGACGGCGTAGAGGTGAAGGGCTATGGCACGGATCCGCTGAGCGCGAACACAGACGCCGACGGCTGTGGCGACGGCCGCGAGATCGCGTCGGTGGACGCCAACATGACGGTGAACTCGACGGATCTGCAGCAGGTCGCGGTCGCGTTCGGGCCATCGACGAGCCCGGGCTACATCCTCGACTTCGACATGGACAAGAACGGGACGATCAACTCGACGGATCTCCAGTTCACAGCGACGCGGTTTGGCGGCTGCCCGTGACGTTCGATTAACCACGAAGGTCACGAAGGGATCGGATCCACGAAGGGCCACGAAGCGGCACGAAGGGTGGGGAAGGGACGATCCACTATGAGCGCGAAGAGCACGAAGGGGTTGTTGGGTCGGCTCCGAGCGTCGATCCAGAGAAAACGATTGACGACGAGCGCGAAGCGTCAGCTTGGAGACTCGTTCGTGACAGCGCGCTTGTGGCCGGCGAGCGTGGCGCTACGGTGAGCTATTCTGACCGACGACGGGCGGCCACACGGGGCCGCCCCTACGTTGGTATGTCGACGGATGGGGTGACATGATGATTGATTTTGGGTGGTTTTTGCCGACGATGGGGGATAACGAGATCGTCGGGCCGGCGACGCGGGAGCCGACGCTGGACTATCTGGTGCGGTGCGCGCAAACGGCGGAGGATGCTGGCTTCGTGTTCATGCTGGTGCCGGTGGGGACGACGTGCGAGGACGCCTGGCTGGCGGCCGGCATGGTGGCTTCGCGGACGGACAAGATGAAGTTTCTCGTCGCGATGCGGCCCGGGTTTGTGTCGCCGACGGTCGCCGCCAAGATGTCGAACACGGTCGATCAGCTGACGCGCGGGCGGGTGCTGATCAACGTCGTCACCGGTGGCTTTCCGGCGGAGCTGGCGGCGGACGGCGATTTCACGGAGCACGACGCGCGCTACGACCGGACGCAGGAGTTCATGCAGGTCGTGCGCAAGGCGTGGATCGAGCCGAAGTCGTGGAATCACGAGGGGCGCTTCTATAAGGTCGAGCGCGGCAACGTGTTTCCGAAGCCGTATCAGCAGCCGCAGCCGCCGTTCTACTTCGGCGGCGCATCGGACGCGGCGAAAGAAGTCGGCGCGGCGGAGACGGATGTCTATCTGTTGTGGGGCGAGACGATTCCGCAGGTGCGCGAGCGGATCGCCGACATGCGCGAGCGCGCCGGCAAGCTCGGACGGACGTTGCGGTTCGGCATGCGCGTGCTCGTCTGCGTGCGCGAGACGGAGGCGGAGGCGCGCGCGGCGGCCGAGGCGCTTGTCGCGGAGGTGCCAGATAACTTCGAGGGGAAGATGCAGCGGCACATGAGCGGCGCCGACTCGGAGGGCGAGAAGCGGCAGCGCGAACTTCGCGAGCAGGGCGACTGGATCGGGCCAAATCTGTGGACCGGGATCGGGCGCGCGCGGCTCGGCGTCGGGCTGGCGATCGTCGGTTCGGGCGAGCAGGTGGCGGCTCGGCTGCGGGAGTACGTCGATGAGGGCATCGATACGTTCATCCTCAGCGGGTATCCGCATCTGGAGGAGTCGGAGCGTTTCGGGCGATATGTGATGCCGCATTTTCGCGGCGAAGCGACGGTGCCTGCGGCGGCGCCGGCTGAGCGCGCGCTGGCTGCGACGGTTTAACCACGAAGGGCACGAAGGAACGGGTTGGGATCCACGAAGGGCCACGAAGGATCACGAAGGGTTGAGGGCGGCGACTGGGTTCGTAGGGATGTGGCTTTAGCCCCGTCCGGGGTCGGACGGAGCTGAAGCTGCGTCCCTACTTCCTCCGGGCGACGATTGGCGGCCGCGAACATCGCGCGTGGCGACCACCGCGGGCGGCCACATCGGGCCGCCCCTACGAATCTGACGTCGGGGCGCGCCTCGCGCTCTCGGTGCTCTGTTTAATCGACGCTGAGGAGTGATGTATGCAAGTCGTGGGGATATCGGGGAGTCCGCGGGCGCCTTCGAAGTCGAAGACGTTGGCGGAGTTGATGCTGGCGGCGTTTGGGCGCGAGGGGTGCACGACATCGATGATCGATGTCGCGGCGCTGCCGGCGGAGGCGCTTGTGGCGCGCGGCGCACCTTCGGCGGAGCTTGATGCGGCGATCGCGGCCGTCGGCGCTGCGCGCGTTGTGGTTGCGGCGTCGCCGACGTATCGAGCGCTTTATACGGGCGTGATGAAGGCATTCTTCGATCTGATGCCGCCGGCGCATCTTGCGGGCAAGATCTGTGTGCCGATTCAGACGGGCGCGGCGCCGCAGCACTTTCTGACGATCGAGTACGGGATGAAGCCGCTGTTCGCGAGCCTCGACGGCGTGGCGATCGCCGGCGTGTATGCGACGGATGAGCAGTTCACGGACGGCGCACCGGACGAGAAGCTGCTGGCGCGGATCAACAGCGTGGCGCTGACGGCGGCGACGCTCGCTCGCGCGGCGGGCGGGTGATGCGGATCGCATTCGACTTCGACGGCGTGTTGTGCCTGACGCCGTTCGGGCGGCTGGCGGTGCACAAGCCATCGCCGGTGCCCGATCTGCCGGCGGACTATGCGGCGCTGTACGACCAGGCGCGATCGTCGAATCCGCTGCGACTGGCGGTTGAGTACGCGCGGTTCGGCTGGCGGCGGAGCGCGCCGGATGCGG
Organism: Dehalococcoidia bacterium; assembly: GCA_038211505.1. Classification (GTDB taxonomy): domain Bacteria; phylum Chloroflexota; class Dehalococcoidia; order DSTF01; family JACRBR01; genus JBBQVO01. Next base: position 27,788 of record JBBQVO010000011.1, read on the forward strand.
CGACGGTGCTGCGCGATCTATCGTCGAAGCACGAGATCTACATCGTCACCGGGCGCGGCTGGGAGGGCGAGCCGCTGCTCCGTCGGTGGTTGCGTGCGCGGCAGCTCGACGATCGGATAGCCGGCGTGCGGATGGCGCCGCCAGGGCTGCGGCCGGCGCAGCACAAGCTGGCGACGGCGCGGCTGCTCGGCATCGACGCCCACATCGACGACGACCCGCGAACGGCGTATCACCTCGCCGAGCAGGGCGTGCCGCAGGTGTACCTGCTCGACCATGCGGGGGCGCACGGCGATGCGCCGCTGCCGGAGCGGCTGGCGATCGTGCGGTCGCTGCGGGAGTTTGCGCAGCGGATGGGGAGTCGCGGATAGCTGTTGGCCTGGCTGTTAGGCACGGGTAGGGCCGAGCGCACGGCGTCCTCCTGCGACGGATCTTCGACGGTCGTGCCACATGAGAGTCGGCGTCCGCGAGCGGGTAAGTTGCGGTGACGGGCAGTGAACAGGCGGGGCGCCTATCCTACGCGCGTCGGTGGCCGGCGCGAACGTCGATTCGATGCGTGCCGCATTCTCGGCGCCAATCTCGATAGGCCGTTGGTGATCGTCAATGCCGTCGGGGCGGGTGCTACCGATCTTTCGGGGCATGGCATAACATGGCCGAACCGGCGCAGCCGTGCTTGCGATGCCTGGCGAACGACGATGGCGACTGCACTTGCCAGGGTGATTCCCGCGATCCGAGACATCCGAGGTGACCGACGAAGATTCTTCACTGCGTTCAGAATGACAGGGTGTGCGGTCAGAGTGACAGGGTGCGCGGTCAGATTGGCGGCATTGCTGACGGACGGCGGTCGGGCGGCAGGCAACCGTGTCGGGCGTGCGGGCGCGGATCTGCGATGTTAGTCGGCGGGCGATGAGCGAGTTTCTTGGGGTGCCGATCACGACGATTATGATCGTGTTGCTGGCGCTGCTCGTGGTGGCGCTGGCGTCGGTGGCGCTGGTGTGGGTGCGGAACCCGATCTTGTTCAGCATCGGGCTGCGGAACATTCCGCGGCGGCGAGCGCAGTCGACGCTGATCGTGCTCGGGTTGATGCTGTCGACGGTGATCATCTCCGCCGCATTTTCGACGGGCGACACGGTCAACTACAGCATCACGAACGACACGTTCGACAAGCTCGGCCACGTCGACGAGCTCTTCCAGGTGAAGGCGAACCGCACGTCGCCGAGCCTGACGCAGGAGCAGATCTTGCCGCCGGGCACGATCTCACAGACGAATGTCAACGAGCTCGTCGCCGATCTCAACGGCAGCGACGACGTCGACGGCGTGCTGCCGGGGCTGCGCTTTCCGGCGCCGGTGCTCAACGAAGACGAGAAACTCAACGCGCCGCAGGTTGTTGTCATCGGCCTCGACGCGAAGAATATCGGCGGCTTCGAGAGCGACATCCTGACGCCGCAGGGCGCGCCGCTCGACATCAAGCAGCTGCAACGCAACGAAGCGCTGGCGAACGTCTCGCTGCGCGACACGCTGAAGATCAAGCCGAATCAGCGGCTCGACATCTTCACGAACGGAACGCCGCGCACGGTGACGGTTGTCGGGTTCGTGCAGGACAAGTTTCTTTCTGGCTGGACGCAAGGGGCGGCGAACGGGCTGCTCGTCAACCTGCCGACAGCGCAATTCCTGTACGGCAAGCAGAATCAGGTCGGCTTCGTTGCGATCTCGAACACAGGCGGCGTGCGCGACAGCGTCGGGCGGACCGCCGCCGTCACCCTGGCGATCGAGAAGGACTTCGGGCAGTCGCGCTTCGAGGTGAGTCAGATCAAGAGCGACCGCATCGCGCGGGCGAAGGAGGTTGGCTCGAACATGGCGGCGATCTTCGTCGTGCTGGGGCTGTTCTCCATCGCCGCGGGGCTGCTGCTGGTGTTTCTGATCCTCGTGACGCTCTCGGCTGAGCGGCGGCCGGAGATGGGGATGTCGCGGGCGATCGGCATGAAGCGTCTGCAACTGATCGAGTCGTTCATGGCGGAGGGGATGGCGTACAGCGTGACGTCGGCGCTGGCGGGCGCGGCGATCGGCGTCGGCGTCTCGGTCGCGATGACGCGGGCGATGCAATACATCTTCAACCGCTTTGACGTCGCGATCGTCTTCCACGTCACGCCGCAGAGCATCGTCGTCGCGTATTGCATCGGCGTCGTGCTGACGTTCGTGACGGTCGTGCTGTCGGCGTGGCGCGTCAGCAACCTGAGCATCGTCGCGGCGATCCGGGAGGTCAACGAGCCGGCGCCGCGCGCGACGGGGCGGCTCTCCGGCATCTTCGGCGCGGCGCTCGTCGTCGCCGGCATCGGGCTGACGGTATGGGGAGCGACGTCCGGCAGCGCGTACAAGATCGGTATCGGCGCGTCGCTGGCGCTGATCGGCGGCGCATTCGTCGCGCGATCGTTCGGGCGCGGCGAGCGGCCGGTGTTCACCGCGGCGAGCCTGGGCGTGCTGGTGTTGTGGGTGCTCGTCGCCGGCGACAATCTGCATGCGCTGACGGGCACACTGAACCCGGGCCTCGACACGTTCTTCGTTGGCGGCGTGCTGATGGTGGCGGCGGCGACGCTGATCGTGATCTACAACGCCGATGTGCTGCTCGGCGCGCTGAACGGCTTCGGCCTGATCTTTTCGCGGGCGGTGCCGGCCGTCCGGACGTCGATCGCGTATCCGCTGGCGAACAAGCTACGGACCGGCATGACGATCGCGATGCTGTCGCTCGTCATCTTCGCGCTGGTGATGATCTCGACGATGAGCATCAACTTCCGGCGCCTGTTCCTGAGCTCCGACTCGCGCGGCGGTTGGGATCTACAGGTGCAGGAGCTGCCGTCGAACCCCTTCCCGTCGGACTCGCAGGGCAACCCGCTCGGCGCGATCGGAGAAGCGCTCGACCGCAACTTCTACGACACGAAGAAGATCGAGGCCGTCGCGCAGGTTGTGATCGGCAACGAGCGCTCGACGCAGATCGCCCAGCTGGACGCCAACAACCAGGAGATGACGCGCAAGCCGTTCCGAATCGTCGGCGCGGACGCGACGTTCCTCGAGCAGAATACGATCGGGCTGCAGGCGCGGTCGAAGGACTATGCCAGCGACCGCGCGGTGTGGGACGCGGTGCGCGACGATGGCAACGACGCCGTGATCGACGGTAGCGTCGTGCCCGGCATCAACTATGCGAACGTGACGGAGTCGCGATTTACGCTCGACGGTTACAAGAGCGGGACGAAGACGTTTACGCCGTTCCCGATGATCATCAGCGAGACCGGCACGGGCAAAACGAAGGCCGTGCGGATCATCGGCATCATGAACCGCGGGCCGAGCGAGACGTATCAGGGTTTGTGGATCAACCTCGACTCGGCTGGCAAGGCGTTCTCGACGCCGACGGGTCACTTCTACATGCGGCTCGCACCGGGGGTGGACTCCGTCGTCGAGGCGCAGAAGGTCGAAACGGCGCTGGCGCAGAACGGCGTCTCGGCGACATCGATCCAGCGGGAGGTCGAGAAGTCGCAAGCGCTGAGCAGCGCCTTCTTCTACCTCGTGCAGGGGTTCATGGGGCTGGGCCTGCTCGTCGGACTCGGCGCGCTCGGGGTGATCGCGTTCCGCACCGTCGTCGAGCGGCGGCAGCAGATCGGCCTGATGCGGGCGATCGGCTTCAGCCGGATGAACATCGCTCTGACGTTCCTGCTGGAGTCGGCGTTCATCGCCTTTTTGGGCATCGTCAACGGCGTCTGGCTGGCGCTGCTGCTGGCGAACCGCCTGCTGAGCAGCCAGCAGTTCAGCACGGCCGGATTCACGACGTTTTATGTGCCGTGGCTGCAGATCATCCTGATGTCCGTCGGCGTCTTCGTGGCGTCGGTGCTGACGACGCTGATCCCGTCGCGTCAGGCCTCCAGCATTCCGATCGCGGAGGCGCTGCGGTATGAGTAGTGGATGGTGAGTTGTGGGCATTCGGTTGTGGGGCGGTCGGGAGACCGCCTTTCGCGTTGAACAGGAGCAGGCAATCTATGAAGACGGAGATTTACGAGTCGGATCCGTTCACGCCGAAGAAAGGGCGCTTGCTGGCGTCGCTGGCGAGTGAGTATCGCTTCGAGAAGGGCGATGAGTTGTTCTTCGACGACGAGCCGTCGCGGCTGAAGGTGCGGATCATCGGGGTGCAGGTGCACATCAAGGGGGATGGGGATGTGTACCGGGATGTGCTGGCGCTGCCGATTTGAGTTGATGTGGCCGACGACCCTCACCCCGGCCTTCGGCCACCCCTCTCCCACTAGGGGAGAGGGGGCTCACTCGGCGATTCGAAGCCAAGACTGCGCGACTTTCAAGGCAACGGCTGCTCGGAATGACAGTGGTGGCTGGTTCGGAATGACAGTTGTGGCTGTTCGGAATGCGCAAGTCTCGACGTCGGCTCGAAGACAGGGAGCGATGTGGGCGCACGTGCATGTACAGCGGCCCGTTATTGTCGTACGGTCACGGCAACGACGGAGGGGTGTGTGGACGAGACGACTCCCGAACGCGACGAGTCGGTCGGCGATACGCCCTCGACGGCGGAAGGCGTCGAGGCCGCGGCGGCGGAGCGCGTCGACGCGGGGCCTACGACGACGCCGGAGCCGGTCGATGCCGCGACGTCGAGGTCGGGGCGCGTCGAGACCGCGCCGGCGGCGGCGGAGCGCGTCGAGGCCGCGCCGCGCACGGTCTGCGAGCGGTGCGGCGGCGGGCATACGCGACGGCAACGCTGCCCGCTCGATCCGCTGCCGGTGGGCGAACATCGGACATTCGGCATCATGGCGCGCGCGCCCGCGACCTGGGCGGCGGAACCGCACCACTTCGATCGCGAGTACCGGGCGCTGGTCGCACATTCACGCGCGATCGCGGCGGCTGACGGTGGCACGCCGGCGCATCTGGCTGTGCTCGCCTGGTGGGGCGGCATCGTCGGCACGATCGTGCTGCTCATCTCGCTGACCGTCGCCGGCGTCTATATCAGCAAGCTGACGACCGTCGATCAGGATGTCGCGGGCGGCCTGCTGGCGGTCGTGATCTCGATCGCCGTCGGCGCGCTGATCGGCATGAATGTGCTGTGGCATTCGGCGCGGGTGTACGCGAAGGTCGTCTTCTCGCTGCTGTCGATCGTGCTGATGACGGGCGGCTTCTTCATGCTCGTGATCGCGCCGGTGATCCGGCAGATGAACACGCCCGAGCTCGCCGAGTATCAGGGCTTCAGCGTGCTGATCTGGTTCGGCGCGCTTTCGACGATCGCCGGCATCGTGCTCGCCGGCGCCTGCATCCGCTGGGCGACGCGGCCGATCGCCCGGCGACGTCTCGCGCGCTGGTCACGGCTGCTCGGATCCGCGTACGGCGTCATGCTCGGCATCTCAGGGCTGTTCGGATTGATCGGGCTGTTCTTCCTGATCAACCAGTCCGGAGGCACCGACCGCAACGGCCGGACGTTCAGCATCGTCGCGGAAGCGATCCTGGTCACGTACATCGCGATGCAAGCGTTCGTCCCCGGGGTCTTGCTGACGTATCAGGGTATTTCGGCGTCGATGGGCGAGAAGTCGTCGGAGTACCGGCCGCCGCTTGCCGCGCTCGGCGTGGCGATGTTCGGCGGCGTGCTGCTGATCGGCCACCTCAACATGTCGTCGGCCGATCCGATCGCCGCGCCGATGCCGGAGCTGCATGTGCTCGCGGCCGCGCTGCCCGGCATCACGTTCGCCGCGATGGCGGCGCGCGGCAGCCTGCTGCGCGGCGTTCGCGTCCGCTACCTGTCGTGGCGACAGCTGACGCTGGCGATCGCGATCAGCATGTCGGTGGCGACGACGATCGCTATCTACGTCGAGGCGCTCGGCGGTGTCGGCGCGGTGATGCTGATGCTCGTGCACAATGGCGCGTTCGAATTCGCGCGCGACGGGCACGACGCCAACACGATCATCAGTCACTCCCACACCATCCTCAGCCGCAACGAGCAATTCTTTGCCGGCCTGATCGTCGCATCGCTGCTGGCGCCGCTGTCGGAGGAGTTCGGCAAAAGCCTGTCGGTGCGTTTCATGCTGCGCGGGACGTCGACGCGGGCGCAGGCGTTCGCGCTTGGCGCGGCGGCGGGGGCGGGCTTCGGCTTTCTGGAGGCGATGTCTTACGGGCTCGCCGGTGTGTCGGGCGATCTTGGCGGCTGGTGGCAGATCATGCTGCTGCGCGGCGGCAGCACGTCGCTGCACGTCTTCTGCACCGGGCTCACCGGCGTGGCCTGGTGGTACTGGACGGTGGCGCGACGGAAGCGCCCGGCGCTCGGGCTGTTCGCGCTCGCGGTATCGTTTCACGCGCTCTGGAACGCGGCGTTCACGGTGATCGGTTCGCGCATCCTCGGCCTCGACACGCTGAGCGATCGCACACTCGAGATCATCGCGTACACGATCGTGACGATCGTCGCCGGCATCTTCATCATCGCGATCCCGGTCGTCGCGCGGATGCTGCGCGATCGTCCGCCGGCGACGGTCGCCGGGACGCCGATGGAGTCGCTGGCGGTGTGGCTGGGGTAGGGT
>JBBQVO010000012.1:0-33521 GCA_038211505.1 Dehalococcoidia bacterium
CGGATCATCAACACCACCTGCCCGGAGACGGAGGATCGCTACGCCGCCGCGCGCGAGCTGGCGCAGGACGTCGAGGTGATGATCGTGATCGGCGGTCGCAACAGCGCGAATACGGCAAAGCTCGCCGGCATCTGCAAGGCGGCGGGTGTCGCGACGCACCAAATCGAGCGAGAGGACGAAATCGATCCGCACTGGATCGACGGCAGACGTCGGATCGGCGTGACGGCGGGCGCCTCCACGCCGGACGAGTCGGTGGCGGCGGTGGTGAAGCGGCTGCGCGAGATTGACGCGGCCTCTGGCAGGCGGTTGTCGAAGAAGGAGATTGCCCGTGTGCGTTGAATCGAGCGTGATCGTGCGGCCGGCGACGAACGGGAATGGCGCGCATCCAGCGCCTGTCGCAGCCGAACAGCGGTCGGCGGTGCACATCGAGCGTCTGTCGTACACGACGCCGCGGGCGCCGGGCTTCGTCGACATCACGGACGATGTGCGGGAGGTCGTGGTTCGCTCCGGCATGAAGCACGGCTTCGTCGTCGTGTTCTCACGTCACACGACGGCGGCGATCCGCATCAACGAGGCGGAGCCGCTGCTGCTCGAAGACATGGAGGCGATGCTCGCGCGGATCGCGCCGCCGAATGTCTACTATCGTCACAACGACCTGACGATCCGCACGGTCAATCTCGTCGAAGACGAGGATCTCAACGGACACTCCCACTGCCAGCACCTGCTGATGGGCGCGAGCGAGTCGGTGCCGTGCGCGGACGGCGAAATGCTGCTCGGACGCTGGCAGCGGCTATTTCTCGTCGAGCTGGATTGCCCGCGCGAGCGCGAGGTGATCGTCCAGACAGTGGGGATCTAGTTTGCCAACCCGACGCCACCCATCGTTCGCGAGGTGCTGGCCTTGATCGGCGTTGACGCGCCGACGCGCGCGCCGGCTGCATCGCCGCGCATCGATCGTGATGAGTTGGACGCGTGTCTCGAACGCGCGGTCGCGCATATGCGGACGATCCAGCATGCGGACGGGTACTGGTGGGCCGAGCTCGAAGCGAACGCGACGATGGCGTCAGAGCATCTGTTGCTCGAGCAGTTTCTTGGGATCGGCGAGCCGGAACGCTGGCGCAAGATCGCCAACTATCTTCTCGGACTACAGCAGGCCGACGGATCGTGGCCGATCTATTTCGGCGGGCCGGGCGATGTCAGCGTCACGACGGAGGCGTACTTCGCGCTGAAGCTCGCGGGCGTCGACGCCGCGGGCGACGCGATGACGCGCGCTCGCGGCTTCATCCTCGCACACGGCGGCATTGGCGCCACGCGCATCTTCACGAAGCTGTGGCTGGCGCTGTTCGGGCAGTTCGACTGGACGGCGATGCCGACGATGCCGCCGGAGGCGATCCTCTTTCCCGACCGATTCGCCTTCAATATCTACGAATTCGCGTCGTGGGCGCGCGCGACGATCGTCGCGATCCTCGTCGTCTCGGCGCATCGGCCGGTCGCGGTGATCCCGCCGTCGGCGCATGTCGACGAGCTGTATGTCGACGATGCCGATCGTCATCGGATCAAGTTCTCACGCAGCGCGCGCGCGTTCACGTGGCGCAACGCATTTCTCGTCGCGGATCGCGCGCTGCGCCTGCATGAGCAATCGCCGTGGAAGCCGCTGCGGCAGCAGGCGCTGCGGGCGTGCGAGCGCTGGATTCTCGATCACCAGGAGGCCGACGGATCGTGGGGCGGCATCCAGCCGCCATGGGTGTACTCGCTGATCGCGCTGAAGTGCCTCGGCTACGCGAACGATCATCGGGTGATGGCGAAGGGGATCGACGGCCTGCGGCAGGGCTTTGCGCTCGACACCGAAGACACGTTTACGGTGCAGCCGTGTGTATCGCCCGTGTGGGACACGGCGCTCGCGGTGACGGCGATGCGCGAAGCGGGCGTCGCGGCAGACGATCCATCGCTGCTCGATGCCGGACGCTGGATGCTCGCGCGAGAGATCCGCGAGCCGGGCGACTGGTGCGTGAAGGTCAAGGGCGTCGAACCGGCGGGATGGCCGTTTGAGTTCGCGAACGACAAGTATCCCGACACCGACGATACGGCCGAGGTGCTGATCGCGCTGCGGCTGCTCGATATGCGCGGCGACGATGCGAGCGCGCGAGAGCGGGCGCATGATTGGCTGCGGGCGATGCAATCGAAGAACGGTGGTTGGGGCGCGTTCGATCGTGACAATACGAAGCAGTTCGTGACGCAGATCCCGTTCGCCGACTTCGGCGCGACGCTCGATCCGCCGACGGAGGACGTGACGGCGCACATCATCGAAGCGCTGGCGCTCGACGGCGTGCCGGCGAGCGATCGCGCGATGCGGCACGCGATGGCGTACCTGTGGAAGACGCAGGAGCCCGACGGAGCGTGGTTCGGGCGCTGGGGCGTCAACTATGTCTACGGGATCGGCGCCGTCGTGCCGGCGCTCATTGCGGCAGGCATCGACAGCGGCGATCCGCGCATTCGGCACGCGGTGAGCTGGCTGGTTGCGCACCAGAATGAAGACGACGGCTGGGGCGAGTCTTGCGCATCGTACGACGATCCGGCGCAGCGCGGTCGCGGCGTGAGCACTGCCTCGCAGACGGCGTGGGCGCTGCTCGCTCTGATCGCCGGCGGTGATGTGCACAGCGCCGCCGTCGAGCGAGGGGTGCGATACCTGATCGATACGCAGATGGACGATGGCGACTGGGAGGAATCGGAGTTCACCGGCACCGGCTTCCCGCGCGACTTTATATTGAAGTACCACCTGTATCGCAACTACTGGCCGATGTGGGCGCTCGGCCGCTATCGCCGAACGCTCGACGGCGTGGCGTTGCATCTTCCCGGATCGGATCCGCTGTCATGAGCACGACGATCGTTACGGACGCTGCCGCGTCTCCGTCGATTGATGCGGCGTACGAGTGGTGCCGGGCGTACTCAAGGCAGCACGACGAGAACTTCACCGTTGTCTCATGGTTCCTGCCGGCCGACGTGCGACCGCACTTCTTCGCGCTGTACGCATTCTGCCGGTGGACGGACGATCTCGGCGACGAGGCTGAGGGCGATCGCCTGGCGCTGCTCGATGCGTGGGAGCGCGATCTGCGCGCGTGCTATGCCGGCGAGCGAACGGAACCGCTGTTCGCCGCCCTCGGCGCGACGATTGATCGCTTCGAGATACCTTCGGATCCGTTTTTGCGGTTGATCGAGGCGAATCGCATCGATCAGACCGTGACGTCGTTCGCCACATACGACGATCTGCTTCGCTACTGCGATCATTCGGCGACGCCCGTTGGCCAGATGCTGCTGTACGTGCTCGGGTATCGCGACGAGAAGCGCCAGCGTCTGTCGGACGCGACGTGCATCGCGCTACAACTGGCGAACTTCTGGCAGGACGTGTGCGTCGATCTGGGGAAAGGCCGCATCTACATTCCGATCGACGACATGCGGCGCTTCGGATACGACGAATCGATGCTGCGGGCTGGCACGGTCGACGACGCGTTTCGCGATCTGATGCGGTTCGAGGTGCAACGGGCGCGCGATCTCTTCACGCGGGGACGTGACCTTGAGTCGCGCATCGACCGGCGCGCGCGCACCGACATCCGCCTCTTTCGTCTCGGTGGCGAGGCCGTGCTTGATGCGATCGAGCGCGCGAACTACGACGTGCTGTCGTCGCGGCCCCGCGTCGCGAAGGCGAAGAAGCTGTGGATGGCTGCGTCGAACGGCGTCCGCATGAAGCTGGGGTTGTGATGCGGCCGCGATGCATGAGCCGTACGGATGCAGAGGAGGTTCGGATATGACGATCGCCGCGCCGAAGCGCCAGATCTCGCTCGACGATGCGTATGTCTGGGCGAAGGAGTACACGAAGGATCGCGCAAAGAACTTCTACTACGCGTTCGCGATCTTGCCGCAGCCGAAGCGGGACGCGATCTACGCCGCGTACGCGTTCAGCGGCTACGTCGACGACATCGCCGATGAGCTGACCGATCGCGGGGAGCAGGAACGCCAGCTCGCCGAAGCGCGGGATCGGCTTCGTCGCTGTTACGCGGGCGATCGCGAGGGCGCGCTATTCACGTCGCTCGGCGGCGCGATCGACGCCTACCCGGTGCCGGCCGAGCTGTTCGAGGATCTCGTGCGCGGCGTCGAGATGGACTTCACCATCAATCGCTATCAGACGTGGGACGATCTGTACCAGTACTGTTATCGCGTCGCGTCGATGGTAGGACTGATCTGCACGTCGATCTTCGGCACGAAGCCACACCCGCTGGCGCGCGACTTCGCCATCGACATGGGCATCGGGCTGCAGATCGTCAACATCATGCGCGACGTGAAGGAGGATGCCGAACGGGGTCGCGTTTACTTCCCGATCGACGATCTGGCGACGCACGGCATGACGCCGGACGACATTCTCGCCTGCCAGTACGATGCGCGATTCGCGGCGTTGATGCGGCAGCAAGGGACGCGCGCGCATGCGTATTTCACGCGCGGCCGGCGTCTGCTGCCGCTGCTCGATCTGCGTTCGCGCATGTGCGTCAACGTGATGCAGGGGGTGTACGCGGAGATCCTCAGTCGCATCGAGGAACGTAACTATGATGTCCTCACTGAGCGTGTGAGTTTGAGCACGCGGGAGAAGCTGACGGCGATCGGCCGGTTGTGGGCGCAAGCGGCGCTGGTGCGACCGGCATGATCGATGTGGCGATCATCGGTGGTGGACTTGCTGGACTCGCGGCGGCCTGCGACGTGGCGGATGCGGGCCGCCGCGTGACCGTGTTCGAGAAGCGGCCGTGGCTCGGCGGCAAGACGTACTCCTTCACCGATCGTGAGACCGAGGAAGCAATCGACAACGGCCAGCACATCGCGATGCGCTGCACGACGGCGTACGTCGAATTCCTGGAGCGCCTAGGCACGGCGCATCTCATCGACTGGCAGCCGGCGTTGCGGGTGCCGGTGATCGACGCCAGCGGCCGGCGATCCGATCTCGCGGCGTCGTCACTGCCGGCTCCGCTGTATCTGGCGGCGTCGTTCGCCAAGTACAAGCATCTTTCCGCCATCGACAAGTTACGCGTCGGCCGTGCGATGCATGCCATCACACGCGTCGATCGTGCGGAGCGCTCCGCACTTGGCGATCGCTCGTTCGGGACGTGGCTGCGGGAGCACGGGCAGACTGGCCGCATCATCCGTGACGTCTGGGATCTGATCGTCGTGCCGGCGCTGAACTGCTCGTGCGATGATGCGAGCGCGGCGCAGGCGATCTTCGTGTTTCAGGAGGGATTTCTGAAATCGGCGACGGCGGCGGCGATCGGCGTGCCGCGCGTCGGACTCTCGCAGCTCCACGTCGAGCCGGCGATCGCCTACATTCGCGGGCGCGGCGGCGATGTACGTTCGAGCTCCGCTATCGAACGCATTGAGATCGATGGGGATCGCGTCGAAGCAGTCGTGCTCGCGGACGGCGAGCGGATCGTCGCCGATGCGTACATTGCGGCGCTGCCGCCGCGGCAGCTGCTCGATGCGCTGCCGCCGGCGATCGCGGCAACGGCTCCGTTCCATGATCTCGCGCGGATGCGGACGGCGCCGATCATCAACGTGCATCTGTGGTTCTCCGGGCCGGTCGCGGACTTCGCGTTCGCGGCGTTCACCGGCAGCGGTGTGCAGTGGGTGTTTCGGCCGGTGGCGGCGGATGCGACGGCTGACGAACACGTCGTCGTCTCGCTCAGCGCGGCGGAGCGGTACATGGCGCTCGACAAGACACAGCTGGTCGATCTGCTGCTGCCACAGCTGCGGCGCGCGTTGCCGCTGGCGGCGACGCGACGGTTGCTGCGGTCGACCGTGATCAAAGAGCCGGAGGCGACGTTTGTGCCGGCGCCTGGCGTCCGACGGCCGGGCGCGCGGACGCCGATTGGCAATCTGTTTCTCGCCGGCGCGTACACCGATACGGGCTGGCCGGCAACGATGGAGTCGGCGGTGCGCAGCGGTCATGCGGCGGTCAGCGCCGTTCTACAAGCCACTGCGTCGTTTGCGGCGAACGGCGTGTTGGCGCCGGTGTAGCCGGAGGAGTTACGCGAGAACCGCACCGTGTGAAGCGCGCGCGGTGCACCACGGACGAAGAGGAGACGACATGGGAATCCCGATTCGACAAGCGCTCGCCGTCAGCGGTTATCTGGCGAAGCAGAAGCTGAAGGGCAACAAGCGCTATCCGCTCGTGTTGATGCTGGAGCCGCTGTACCGCTGCAATCTCGCGTGCGCCGGCTGCGGCAAGATCCAGCATCCGGAGCCGATTCTCGACACGTACCTGACGCCGGAGCAATGTTGGGACGCGGCGGCGGAATGCGGTGCGCCGGTTGTGTCGATCGCGGGCGGCGAGCCGCTGGTGCACCCGCAGATGGCGGAGATCGTCGACGGGCTCGTCGCGCGCAAGAAGTTCGTCTATCTCTGCACGAACGCGATCCTGCTCGAGCGCACGCTGCCGAGGCTGACGCCGTCGCCCTATCTGACGATCAGCGTGCACATGGACGGCATGCGCGAGCTGCACGATGCGATGGTCGATCGCGATGGCGTATTCGACAAGGCGGTGTCGGCGATCCGGGCGGCGAAGGCGCGCGGCTTTCGCGTCAGCACGAACACGACGGTGTTCGCCGACAGCAAGCCGGAGCAGGTTGGCCGGTTGTTCACGTTTCTCGTCGACGACCTCAAGGTCGACGGCATGATGGTGTCGCCCGGCTACGACTATCCCAAGGCGCCGAACCAGAGCGTCTTCCTCAAGCGGCCGCAGATGATCGAGACGTTCAAGAAGATCTTGTCGATGCCGGATCGCAAGCGCTGGCGCTTCTTTCACACGCCGCTGTTCCTCGATTTCCTGCAGGGCAAGCAGGCGATGCAGTGCACGGCGTGGGGCAATCCCACGCGCGGCGTGCTGGGGTGGCAACGCCCGTGTTACTTGATGAACGAGGGCTACGTGCCGACATTCAAGCAGCTGATTGAAGAGACGGAGTGGGACCGCTACGGCTACGGCCGCGACGCGCGCTGCACGAACTGCATGGCGCACTGCGGCTATGAGGCGACGGCGGTGAAGGCGACGATGGCGAGCCCGCTCGAAGGCATCCGTGCCGGCATCGGCACGCTGCTCGGGAAGGCGTCATGACGCGCGTGATGATCGTCGCGCCGATGCAGCGAGAGGCGACCGCGCTCGGCCGCGACGCGATCGCGATCGGCGCGGGATCGCGCGCCGCGGCCGCGCTGGACGCTCGTCTCGCTGAGGGCGCGTGCGATCTCGTGCTGATCGCCGGCGTCTGCGGCGGACTCGATCCGTCGCTGGCCGCCGGTTCTGTGATCCTCGGCCGCAGTTTGCTGACCGCCGATCGCCCCGAGATCGTGCCCGTGCCGGCGTACTACGATGCGGCGCGGCGGGCGCTTCGGCGCGCCGGCGGCAGCTTCGTCGCAGCGTCGCTGCTGACCGTGGAGCGGCCGATCGGCTCACGCGCCGACAGGACGGATGCATGGAACACGTATGGCGCGGGCGGCGTTGACATGGAGACGTATGCGCTCGCCGAAGTCGCGGTGCGACGCGGCGTCGCCTGGTTGGCCGTGCGTACGGTCGTCGATGAAGCCGCCGCGTCGTTGCCGGCGGCGCTTCGCGAGTGGAACGGCGACACGGATGATCGCGCGATCGCGCGCGAGGCGTTGCGCAACCCGCGCGAGTGGCTGGCGTACGCGAAGCTGGCGCTTTCGATGCGGCGAGCGCTGTCGTCGCTCGCGCGCGCGGTGCCGATCGTCGCGCGCGCGGCGGAGAGCGTCGTTGTGACGGGCGATCCGCGGGCGAGCGCGAGCCTCGAGATACCGCTGGTGTCGGCGCGCTAACGCTCGTCGTAGATCTGCTGGTTGACGCAGTGGGGCAGGCGATCGCCGCGGAGCCCTGCTTCGCAGTTGTCGACGGCCATGCTGGCCATGCGCGCGCGCGTGGCGTGGCTGGCGCTGCCGATGTGCGGGAGCAGCACGACGTTCGGCGCGCGAAACAGCGGATCGCTCGGCGGAATCGGTTCGACTATCGCGACATCGAGGCCAGCGCCGGCGATCCAGCCTTCGTTGAGCGCCCGCGTTAGCGCCGGCTGATCGACAACGGCGCCGCGCGCCGTGTTGATCAGCATCGCGCTCGATCTCATCAGTCGCAGTTCGTGCTCGCCGATCATCGACAGCGTGTCGTCGCGCATCGGGACGTGGAGGCTGACGAAGTCGGACTCGCGCAGCAGGGTGTCAAGATCGGCGCGCTCGCCGAGCTCCGTGTCATTTACGGTCGAACGCGTCGCGTAGAGCACACGCATCGCGAAGCCGCGGGCGCGGCGGGCGACGGCCTGGCCGATCGCGCCGAATCCGACGATCCCGAGCGTCGCGCCGTGGACATCGTGGCCAAGGAGCAGATTCGGATCCCACGTGCGCCAGCGGCCGTCGCGGACGAAGCGTTCGCCCTCGACGACGCGGCGCGCGGTCGCGAGGATGAGGGCGAACGCGAGATCGGCGGTGGTTTCGGTGAGGACGCCGGGCGTATTGCCGATGGGAATGCGGCGTTCGATCGCGGCACCGACGTCGATGTTGTCGTAGCCGACGGCGACGTTGCTGATCACCTTGAGCCGGCGCGCTGTGCGGATCAACGTCGCGTCGATGCGATCGGTCAGCAGGCAGATGATGCCGTCGGCGTCGGTCGCGCGTCGCAGCAGTTCGTCGGGTGGGGGCGGCAGTTCGCCCGGCCAGAGATCGACGCTGGCGCAGCCGCGCAGGCGGTCGAGCGCATCGCCGGGAAGGCGGCGCGTAACGAACACGTGCGGGCGTGGCGATGCGGGCATGCGAATACAATACGCGATGGCTGTCGGGTGCCGAAACGTACGAGGTCATTGGGTGTGCGTAGCGGGAGGCGTCGACGAGGACAGTACGACGACCGAGGGTCGGTCGTGGGCCGGCGATGGATCGCAACGACGACGGTCGGTTGCGGCCGACGAGGACAGGTCTGAAGACCTGTCCGTACAGAACCAGTTTCGATTCCCGGACCAGGCTGGGCGGCGGCGCGTTATGGCTGTGCTGTTGCGGCGGCGGTGCGGGCGCGGGCGCGGCGGGTGGCGTTCTCGATCGCTGAGAGTTGGGCGAGCGCTTTGCGGGTGTCAGAGGCGACGCGCGCTGGTTCTTGATTCTTCACGCGGTACTTAAAGAGCCAGTACATGAACTCGCGCAGCTCGCTGAGCGCGATGTGCTGGCTGTGCGCGGCGCGCGTCTCATCGCGGAACTCGCGCAGCAGTTCGGCGCGTGGGTGGCCGTAGATGCGCTCGTAGACGGGATCGCGGATTTCGTCGTCGGAGCGGCGATCCTTGATATTGACGTTCGTGCGCTCCTTGGCGATGTCCAGTTCGACGGCGTATTGCAGCGCTTCCTCGACGGTGACGCCGTAGATGTAGTTCAAGTGCGCGCGATGCTTCGAGTCGCCGATCAGCTCATGCAGGCGCTCGTCGGTGATGGCGGCGGCACGAGTCGACGGCTCGATGACACCGTCGATCTCGGCCGGGGCGCGCGCTTCGAAGAGCAGTTGCTCGGCCGCCGCCGTCGGAACGCGGCCGTTCGCCGCGGCGAGCAGGCGCTCGGCGAGCAGCAGCCAGTCGAATGCTTCTCCGCCGATCAGGTAGCGATAGGCACGGCCATCGACGATCTCGGCGGGGCGCTCCCAGCGGGCGATCGCATCCATCAACGCATCGAACCAGGGCGTGCCGGCGTCGAGCGAGCAGAGGAGCAGCTCGACGGGATCGATCTTGTCGTCCGCGGTCTCCGGACCGAAGGGGTGGCCGTCGAGATAGCCGGCGTAGATCGGCGACCCGAAGAAGTCGGCGAGGACGTCGCGGTGGTTGTACGCGATCGGGAGATTAGCGATGTCGTCGGGCGCGAAGAAGCGCAGTTCGCGGCCTTCGCCACACACCAGCTCCTCAGCCGGCGTCGTACAGGGCGCATGGAAGAGGTAGAGCTCGTAGTCGGCGGCAACCTTGTTCGGCGTGCGACGGGCGCCCTTCGTCGATTGCGTCTCAGTGAAGTAATAGGCCTTGAACGGCTCGATGCGGCCGAGCGACAGGCCCGTCTCTTCCGTCACTTCGCGGCGGGCCGTCTCCTCGGGCGATTCACCAGCGGCGCCGGCGCCGCCGGTGAGTCCCCAATGATTCGGGAACATGATGGCGGGGTTATCGTCGCGCAGCTGCATCAACACGCGGCCCTGCGGGTCGATGAGGATGACGCCGGCGCTGATGCGACGCGGAGTGAATCGTTCAGCCATGAGGTCTGGTCATGCTCCGTTGTGAGAGGCGATGGCGATGCGTGAGGGTGAGCGTGACAGTATATCGATCGGGCACGGTCGATCTGGTTCGATCCGTATCGGGTCTTGAGAACGTAGGGACCCAGCTATAGCTCCGTCCGCCGGTCGTGCGCGAGACGGTCGCGGAAGACAATGACGTCGCCGTCCAACGCGGACGGAGTTAGAGCTGCGTCCCTACGTTCTCGACCCGCGTCGGCCGTCCTACTCGAAGGCGGACATTCAATGCTCTTCCACGACCCGTTTCGCCTCCGACCCTGTCGGCCCGGCTGGCGAGTCGTGTCTTGTCCGTCACTCGATCGGCACGTACGATTGCCGTGATTCTTTGAGGTAGGGCTCATGCGCGGACTCGCCTGGCTGGTGCTGCTTGGACTCGGCGCGATCGTCATCGCATCGTGCGGCGGATCAACGCCTAAGAAGACGCCGACCGCGACTCCGTCGCCGACTCCGGCGCCGACGACATCGGCGCCGAAGGACGAGACGGCGTTCGCGCAATCTATGCTGCTGACGCTCGACGACTTCCCGGACGACTACGACCTGTCGCCGATAGCGGCCGGCGACGCGAACCCGCTCGACACGATCTGCGGCACCGGGCGGGAAGCGGGCAAGACCGGCAAGGCGACGGCGGGTGACTTCGTGCCGGCTGCGGATGGCGCGAGCTATTCCGAGAACATCGTCGTGTTTGCGAACAGCAGCGCCGTCTCGCGGGCGGCGGATACGCTTCCCAGCTACGTCGATTGCGGTGTCAAGGCGATTAACGACGGCCGGCTCGACAGGGGGAACCTTCGGTTCGGGGACGCGAAGCTCTCGTCGGAGAATTTCGATGTCCCTGGCGAGAAGCACTTCGCCTATTCGATCACCGCAACTGGGCGGCAGACGGGGAAGCAGGACGCGTTTCAGAATCTGTATTTTCTGATTGTCTACGGCACGCAGGGCCGCGTTGGCTACTCGATTTCTGCGAACGGAGCGGGCGAGCCGCCGGATGGTGAAGAGCTCAGCCACGTCGCGCACCTGGCGCACGAACGCATCAGACAGCAGCCGTAGGGCCGCGAAGCGCATGACCGGCGCGCGCTCGGATGTCGGCGTACATCTCGCTGCGGGCGAAGCGGGCGAGCAGGTCGCGGTAGTCAGGCTGCGTGTTCCCGCTCCAGCCTGAGGCGGGTGTCGGCAGGTCGTCGGGGGCGAAGAAGCCGAAGTTTTGGCCTTCGCCCAGGGTGAGTGACGAGAGCGGCACCTCAACGGGCGCGGCGTAGATGTAGATGAGCTGCCGGCGGTCATCGGGGTGGTAGGGCGCGCTGGCGTGGAGCTCGAAGCTCCGCGGCTGCCACGAGAGTTCCTCTTGGAGCTCGCGGAGGAAGCCTTCGTCGGGCGTTTCGTAGGGCTCGATGCGGCCGCCGAACGATCCCCACATGCCGGGGTTGTCGATGTTGGGCTTGTCGTCGCGATGCTGGAGCAGGAAGCACCCGTCGGCGTCGACGAGGATGGCGGTGGCGGTGATGATGTCCCAGCGGCGCTTCACGCGCTTATAGGCGTCGGACGATGTGAAGTCGCTGATCAGCGGCGCGAGATCGGGGATGAGTTCGGACGGAAGCGCGTCCGGTGCGAAGAGCGCCATCGCCTGACCTTCGCCGAGGGTGAGACGATCGAGCGGCACGTCGAGGTGGGCGGCGAAGACGTGTGAGCTGAGGCGCCAGCCGCCGCTCAGCACCGTGCGCGTCGTGAAGAGCTCGAAGTGCGCGGGGCGCCAGCCGAGCTCTTCGTGCATCTCGCGGAGGAATGCTTCTTGCGGCCGCTCGCCCGCATCGACGTGGCCGCCGAAACAGCCCCAGCGGCCGGGATCGAAGATACCGGGCTTGTCATCGCGATGCTGGAGCAGCAGCCGTCCGTCGTCGGCGACGATCAGCCCGACGGCGATCGATGCCGTGCGTGCGGGCGCGTTGTCGTCGATTTCGGCTTGCGGCTGCGGTGGTGGCGTCATGTATCAGAATATCGGCAGCAACGGGCGCGTCGCTACTGCTCCTGGGGGTGTTGCGCCGGGTCCGCGTGCTCGCCGCGTTGCGCCTTGTGGGCGAGCGCGTTGACGGTGGCGATGCGGAAGAGTTCGTTCTGGACGGCGTCGCACATGAGGTAGCCGTACCAGGAGTGCGGGTCGCGCTGGCCATCCTCGTCGTAGAGGCGCGGGATCTCAACATCGCGGATGAGGCGCTCGCCCCGCGCGCCGAGGATGTCGTCGGCGATGTGGCGGTCGGGCCACGTGGCGGGATCCATGCCGTCGAAGACGTTGAGCCAGCGGTGCACGTTGTCCGGGTAGAGGCTGGAGCCGATGTGCTCGCGCACGTAGCCCTGCCCGAGCGGCGATCCCATTGTGATCAGGACCGGAAGCTCGCCTTCGAAGGATCGGTTGATGAAGTAGTCGTAGGCGATCACGGATCCCCACGAATGGGCGATCACGACATCTGGCCGTTCGGCCCGCATCAGGGCATCCATGCGATCGAGGATGGTGTCGCGGATGTCGTCGCGGCCATGCACGCCGTAGAAATACAGGTAGACGTCGGTGAGGAGGTCGCGCGTGATGCGACGGATCGCGGGATCGAGCAGGTGCATGAACAACGCGATGATGTAGCCGATGCGGCTGTTCGCCTTCGCTTGGATGCGGGCGATCGTGTGCTGCCCGCGCTTCTGCGCGCGCTTCTTCGCTTCGCGCACCATCTCGTCCGTGATGCCAGCGCGGATGTCGGCCCAGTAGACCATCTTCGTCTCGATATCGGGCAGAAGCGCCTGGCGCTTGAGCGCGGCGTCCCACTCGGCGTGGTATGCCGGTTCGGGCGGATGCTGGTGGATGCCGTGGACGTAGACGATGCGCAGTGGCGCCATGCTCGAGCCTTGTCAATTGTTCTCGCGGCGGTGTACGGCGGCGCGCGATCTCAGATGTGTAACTGTACGGTGCGATGGGGTGATCTGGTATGCGGCTGCGTCACCTTACGGCGGCGGTGCTCGTGTTCGATGTGCGAACGCGGGACGAGACGCGCACCACGTCTTCGATGACTCGTTCACCGCACACAGGAGACGCGGCGATCCCGCGCAGGCTAGCCCGCGTCGACGCGCTCGCGTGCGCCTGACGACGCGAGCCGACCTTCAAGCAGGAGCGCGCCCAATTGCGGGACGCGTCGCTCGCTCCCCGTGCGCGCGATCTCAGCCGGCGCGACTTTTTTGGAACTACAGATGGCCGTACGCGGGTGATTCCCACACCCGCGAGAGTGCCGGCGTTCGGATGGGCGCAGTTCATCTCAGCCCCTCGCGCGGGCTGAATCGCCCGCACTATGCGGGCTCGGCCAACATCCGATGTTGCGCATCAGATTTCCCAGTCCCGGCCGATGATCTGGGCAGGAGACCGCGATCTCCCGCCACCGCGCGGCAGCGTGCTCGTCGTCCTGGCCGCGAAGCCCGCACAGGAACGTCGTTTTTTCAGGGGTTATGCGCTCGTCTGTTGGGGCGCGCCGCATGGGAGTGGGCCTGCGGCTCTTCAATACTGTCGCTCAGTTGGACCGTCGCACTGGTGGGAGGATCGATGCCGAGAGCCATGCGCTCGTTGCAGTCACGGAGGGCCGCGCGCAGCCCTGATGCGCAAACCGCCAGCGGCGAGCAGATCGAGGAAGACGACCACTTTTCCGAAGAGAACCTGACCAAAGCCATCAAGGACTATATGCCGCTCGTCCGACACGCCGTCAACCGCATCGCGGTCGGCAGCACGAACGGCGGCATCCTGCAGTACGAGGACATGGTCTCGTACGGCGTCCAGGGGCTGATCGAGGCCTACTACGCCTTCGATCCCGATAAAGGCGCGAAGTTTTCGACGTACGCCCTGCCCCGCATCCGCGGCTCGATCCTCGACGCCATCCGCGCGACGCACCCGCTGCCGCGATCGCTCCAGAAGTTCGGCAGCGATCTCGAGAAGGCGACGGCAGCGCTCCACGTGAAACTCAACCGGGCGCCGACGCGCGACGAGCTGGCCGCGCATATGGGCATCGAAGGCAAGGACTTCATGTCGTCGCTGCGGACGAGCAACCTGCGCGTCGTATCGCTCGACAGCCTCGCCGACACGGCGGCCAACGGCAACAGTGAAAAGCTCTGGGAGATGGCCGACGAAGACCCGAACATTGATCCCGATTCCGTCGCCGAAGAGACGATGGTGCGCGCCAAGCTCGCCGAGGCCGTCGAACTGCTACCGGAGCGAGAGAAGGTGATCGTCCGCCTATACTACATGAAGTCGCAATCGTTGAAGAGCATCGGCGACTCGCTCGGCATCTCCGAATCGCGCGCGTCGCAGCTGCGCCACCGCGCGATTCGCCGCCTGCGCCTCGTGCTGACGCAAGAGCTCGCGGACGCCGCCTGATGACGAAACGCCGCGAAGCCACCGCGCCGCGCTCGACAGCAATCGCCATCGCCGTCATCGGCGACGGCGCGACAGCTGACGTCTGCGCGCGCAACCTGCGTGGCATCGATGGCGTTGAGATCGCCCGCGGTGGCGGCGACGGCGATGTGGTCCCCGAACAGTTGACGCGTGACGATGTTGCGGCGGTCGCCTTTGCGGCGCCCGTCGCCGATCTTGGTGGCGCGACCAAGCGCGCGCTCGTCGCCGGACGCGACGTCTTCGTGGCGATGCCGAGCGCGCTCGCCTCGAAGCAGCTGCGCGCGCTCGACGATATTGCTCGCCGACGCCGCGGCATCCTCATGTTCGATGCCTGCGGCCTCGCCGATGAGCGCGTCGCGTTCGCCCGCAAGATGACCGGCGGCGATCAGGCGCTCTGGCGGCCACGCTACGTGCGCTCGCTGCGCACCGGCGTAGCGCTCTCGCTCGACGAAGCGGCGATCGCCGACGTCGGCGTCCTGTTGTCGATCCTATCGGCACTGCCCGTGCGCGTCAGCGCGGTCGCGCCACGCCCGGATGACGAGACCGGCGCAACGGATGCCGCATCGATCACGCTGATGTTTGAAGACGGGCTGATCGGTCGCATTGACGTCAGCCTGATCGAGCCGGCGCAGCGGCAGGAGATCGCGATCGCCTGTGACGGTCGCACGCTGCACCTCGATGCGCTCGACGCGCGGGCGCCGCTGCAGATCCACGCCGCATCCGCACACCGCGGCCCGCGCGCCGGCGCTCAGTGGGCTGAGACCGTCAACGAGCATCCCGTCGGCGCCGCGCACGATCATGACGCCGCGACGGCCGCCGCGTTCGTCGCCGCCGTCCGTGCGCGCGATCTCGCCGCCGGCAACGCGGCCGCGATCGCCGACGCGGCATCGGTGTGGGAGACGGCGCGAGAATCGATCGCCCGCGGCGGCGAAATGATGGACGTGCTGGGGGCATCTCCGCAACTGGTCACCGGCACACGGCCCGCACTCAAACTGATCCGCGGTGGCGGTCGCACGACCGATCAGCGGCCAGCGCCGACGCTAACGCTGGTCGGACGCGAGCACGAAGCCGACGACGCCCCCCGCTCGGCGTAGCGATCGCGAGCAACAGTGGGCGCGCCGCAAACGCCACCGCTGTCATTCTGAACGCAGTGAAGAATCTCTTCGAGCCACAAACCATGCCGCGCTCAGATCCTGATCTGACGCTGCACCGCACCGTCGTGACATCGGAGAGATTCTTCACTGCGTTCAGAATGACAGGTCGGGTCTCGCCGCATCCGACCGCGAACCCGTAAGGGTGGCTCGCCGTCTGTGACGCGCCGCACATACAGTCACTGCTACACCTAGCCGCCGACGGGTGCCTTCCCCCCACTATCGCCACCGGTCGCCGGGTCGCCACAGGGGGCGTTCGCATCTGCCGATAGTTCTGAGGCGAACCAGCGCGCGTGGCCACGCGTACTTCCGCTATACGCCGAATGCGAAGGAGACGCAGGCGATGCTCATCCTGACACGGAAGGTCGATCAAGGGATCGTCATCTCGGGCAACATTCTCGTGCGGGTGCTCGGCGTCGAGCGCGATCGCGTGAAGATCGGCATCAGCGCGCCGGGCGAGGTGACGGTGCTGCGGCAGGAGCTCTGGCACGAAGGAGACGACCTGCAGCCGTTCGAAAAGAAAGAGCGCCACGAGAACGCCAACGGCCCGACGGCGGCATCCGCGTAGGAACCGGCGCGATCAAGATCCGACGAACCGCCCTGCGAGGGCGGTTTTGTTTTCTTTCGCTGCTACCACAGGACGATCATCTTGCGGACGCGCAGACGATCTAGTTCGCCGGTCCAAAGTAAGCCCGCACGCCGTCGACGTAGCCGCGGGCAATCGTTTCGCGGACGTCGTCGCGCATCAGTAGCGCCGCCACCGCGTCGTTGCTGACGAACAGCCCCTCGACGAGCGCCGCCGGCATGCTGAGCGGACGGAAGCCCGGCGACTCGCCGAGCAGGAACGTGTGCGCCTGCCCGAAGCGCATGCCGATCGATGCGTCGTCGAGGATGCCGCGATCGCGATCGTCGTACGGGATCGCGCGGATCGCGGCGATCACGGAGTCGTGCAGCGCCGTCGCGAGCCGCAGGTTCTTGTCGCCGAATGCGCGGTCGGGGTTGAAGTAGACCTCGGTGCCGCCCTGCGCCTTGTCGTCGGAGCCGTTGAAGTGGATGACCAGCATGATGTCGGCGCCGGCGGCGTTGGCAATATCGGCGCGCGCCTGCGACTCTTCGCGCACACTCTCGTTGAAGTCCGTGCCAGCGTACGCCGACAATCCGCAATCACAGTCGCGCACGAGCAGCGTGCGATACCCGGCGGCGCGCGCCAGCCGATCGATGCGGCGGGCGATATCGAGATTCAGATCCTTCTCGAGCAGATCCTCGCGCCCCTGCGCATCGTGATGCGCCGCCCCGACGTTCAGCGGGTGCCCGTGGCCAGCATCGATCGCGATCAGCGGCGGGCGCGTCGCGGGCGTCGCCTCGGCGACGGCGGAAGCAGTGGTCTCTGGGGCAACGGTAGATGTTGCAGTGGGCGTCGATACAGGCGCCGATCCGCCGCTGCAGGCCGCTGCGGCTAGCGGCAGCGCCATGAACGCGACCGTGCGTAGAGCGGTCCGTCGGAGCGGCATCTGGGAATCCTCCCGAACCATCGGCGCAGACTCCGATCCTACACCGACCGACCGTTGGGGGCTTCAACGAAGTCTCGATCTACACTGCCGATGCCTAACCGCCCACCTCCCTCGCAGATCCGGAGACCACATGAACCGCACCGAGATCGAGATCAAGCTCAACGAAGATCGCGCCTGGCTGCTCAACACCTACGCCAAACTGCCAGAGAGCGACCTGCTGCGCGGCGTGACGGCGAGCGAGCATGATGCGGCATCGATGTGGAGCCCGAAGGATCATCTCGCGCATCTCGCCGGCATCGAGCACAACTTCGTCGCCATGATCCGCCGGCATATCTCCGGCAACGCCAACCCCGTCGGACTGATGACCAACGCCGACGGCAGCGTCCGCACACGCGAGCAGATCATGCTCGTCGTCCACGAGATGACGGAGAAGTGGGTCGTCGAGCATCGGACGAAGTCGCTCAGCGACGTCGTCGCGCTCGGTCAGCGCGCGCGCGCCGAGACGATCGCGCTGCTCGCCGAACTCACGGATGAGCAGCTCGCGGAGAAGCTCCCGGGCGCGCCGTGGGCGGACGGCACCGTCGGCGGCGTCATCGCCACGAATGCCGACCACGGCCGGATGCACTGGCACTGGATCAAGGAAGGCGCCGGCTGGTCATCGGACGCGAAGGCGTAACGGCGAGGAGCATGCGGAGAACGGCGTCTTCCGACGTTTAGCTGACGTGGTATATTCTTTGGCCGCCACGGCAGCACCGGTGGTCTGCTGACCATCAACCGGCTGCTACCGAACTAGATACCACCCAGGGCACCTGCCGTTCTTCGCTCCGCTCCCGCGAGCATGGTTCAGTGGTTGGACTGCTTTTGTGGTCGGAGAGATACCGCGGGCACCTGCGGTTCCTCGGCCGCGCTCCCAC
The DNA here is from genome assembly GCA_038211505.1 of Dehalococcoidia bacterium. Taxonomy (GTDB): domain Bacteria; phylum Chloroflexota; class Dehalococcoidia; order DSTF01; family JACRBR01; genus JBBQVO01. Next base: position 18,324 of record JBBQVO010000012.1, read on the forward strand.
GAAAATGAACCACCGCCGCAGTGAGACGATGAGGATTTTGAGGGCGCAAGCCGCGGCTCGTACGCGCTTCCGGCGAGAGGGCGTGAACGACGACGGGCGGCCACATCGGGCCGCCCCTACAACTTGTTCGCCACTCACGACGACTCCGGCGCTTTTCATCGTTCGGGGTGGCCGGCCACGGCCATGGTTCCTTGGAATGACAGTCGTTGCGGTTCCACGCAGCAAGGGCGGATCATGCGATCCGCCCCTTGTGATTTCCTTCGTGGCCTTCGTGGTTAACCAAAATACCCAACGCTGGACGCTACGGCTGCTCGATGTCGAGTTCGACTTCGATCGGCACCAGCGTACCGCTGACCGTCACCTTCGCTGGCGCTGATTCGGCGATGAGTGCGGCGTTGAGGGCGGCGATGGCGACTTCGATCTGGGCGTCGTCGGGGTCGCGCGTCGTCAGGCTCTGCAGCCACATGTTCGGCGCCTTGAGCGCGCGGAAGATCAACGAATCGTCGGAGGTCTGGCTGGCGCGGATGAACTCGTACGCCAACGCCGCGATCACCGGCGTCAGCACGACGCGCTCCACCAGCCGCTCGACCAGCGGCGGCGTGCCGAGCAGGACGAACGTAACGAGCGACAGCGCGCCGACCGTCAGCAGGAAGGCGGTGCCGCAGCGCGGGTGCGCGTTGCCGAATGTGCGCACACTCTCGACGGTCAATGGCTGGCCGTGCTCGAAGGCGTGGATCGCGCGATGCTCGGCGCCGTGATAGGCGAAGACGCGGCGCACTTCCGGCAGCCGGCCGATGAACCAGATGTAGCCGACGAGCATACCCATGCGCAGCACGCCTTCGGTGACGACTTCCAGCGATTGATGGCCCGTCGCGCTGCCGATCCAGCGCGTCACAAGCACCGGCCCGGCGAAGAACAGCGCCGCCGCCGCCGCCAGCGTCACCACTGATACGGCGATCTCGGTGCCCGTCGTGCGCTCGTCGGCGCGGCCCGTCGCAATCTTCGATGACCATGTGAGGGACTTGATGCCGAGCACGAACGTCTCGTACAGCGTGACGATGCCGCGAACGAGGGGTACGCGGCGCAACGTCGTCGCAAACGCGGACTCGATGACGTCGGACTGTGTGATGATGCGGCCGTCGGGCGCCCGGACGGCGATCGCCATCGCGCGGGGGCCACGAATCATTACGCCTTCGACAACGGCCTGTCCGCCGTAGGCCGGCACTGCTGCCTGTTCACTCATATCATGACCCCTGAGATGATGTACGTCGCAACGGCGGCGCAGGATGGCCGCCCGCCGGACGTATCAACATCATAACAAGTTGACCCGATGATATTGCATACCTCTTTTGTTCTACGGACATCCCGGCAAGAACGCCCGACAGCAATTCGGCTCGATATGAACATGATCGTCAGGATCAGCATGAACCGTCACCGAATGGCCTAGCTCTTTACGGGATCGATACCCGATCGGCCATAGGCTGAGCGGGACGCCTGACCGGGTGGGAGGGTGATGAATCCCCCCGGCCAGCGTCGTATTGGAGGCATCGTGGCTGCGATTCTTGAGAAACTGCCGCGTGTGAGCGTCGGTGACGTGGACTTCACGAGCATCGTCAAAGAGACGGTCAAGGAGGTCAGCGACGATGACATCGGCGGCCTAGCAGCCGAGATGGCGTATCACTCGATCCTCGCCATCTTCCCGTTTCTGCTGTTCCTCGCCGGTCTGACGTCGATCATCGATAACGTATTCGGCGTCGGCAACCTGACGAACCGGATCGTCGACAAAGCGAGCAACGTGATGCCGCAGGACGCCACGTCGCTCTTGCGCTCATTCACGAACGAGGTTGTGAACTCCCAGGGCACGGGCGCGATCATCTTCGGGCTTGTCGGCGCCCTCTGGGCGGCATCATCCGCCACGAGTACCGCGATGAAGGCGCTGAACCGCGCGTACGACGTCAAAGAAGATCGCGGGTTCGTCCGGAAGAAGCTCATCTCGCTCGGCATCACGGTGATCTTCGCAAGCTTCGTGCTGACGGCGGCGATCCTGATCGGCACCGGCACGGTCGTCGCAGGAGGCCTCGGCCACGCGCTCGGCTGGCACTCGCAGTTCGTGACGCTGTGGAATTGGCTGACGCTGCCCGCGGCGGTGCTGCTGATCACGATCGCCGTCGCGCTCCTCTACTGGCTGGCGCCGAACACTGGCCACAAGTGGCAGTGGATCACGCCGGGCGCCCTGCTCTTCGTTGTCGGCTGGCTGATCGCCTCGCTGGCGTTCGCGTTCTACATCTCGCGCTTCGGCTCGTACAACCGGACGTATGGCTCGCTGGGCGCCGTCATCGTGCTGTTGATCTGGCTGTATTGGACGAACATTCTGATGTTGATCGGCGGCGAACTTAACGCCGTCCTCGCCCGCCGTCACGACCCGGAGTACCGCAGCGAACAAGGCGCGCGCCCCGCCGACGGCAGCGGCGGCGGTGGGTCGAAAGCGCAACCCTGAGTCGAGCATACACACTGTGCGTCGATGCTGGTCGAGGAGCGGCGCGGGCTCATCTCGAAGAGCCGGAAACGCAACTGCTGTCATCCTGAACGACGTGAAGGATCTTGCTCGGTTGCATCCGGGGTTCGTCCTGATAGGAGCACAGCGGTGGCCATCGGACTAGATACCACCCAGGGTACCTATGGTCCTTCACTTCGTTCAGGATGACATGAACTGCGCTTCGCGATCGTCATGGTTAGCCGGCGCTCGTGCCGACGTAGATCGGCATTCGTCGCGGTGATATCCTCCGCATAATGCGACTCGACGATCATGCACTCGCCGTGGGCGCGCTGCGCGTGAACGCCGCTAACCTCGCGCTCGGGCACGAAGTATTCGAGGGGAACGGCGCGACATTCGTGCGCGATACGCGCTATCCAAACGTGTACGACGCCAATCACGTCACGCACGTCACCGCGTCGTCGCGCGACGAGATCGATGCGCTGTTTGCGCGCGTCGAGCGCGAATACGCGCACTGTAAGCATCGCAGCTTCCACACTGATGTCACGACGCCGCCGCCGGTCGCGGCGCGGCTCGCGCTCGAGGGCTACACACACGACAACGCGCTCGTGATGCTGCTCGAAGGCGATCTCCGAGCGACGCCGAAGGCGATCGACATCCGGCACCTCGCAGACGAAGACGGCTGGCGCGATCTGGAGCGCTTGCACGCGCTTGACTGGCGTGAGAGTTCGGATCGCGGCGGGCGCGATGCGTCTCCGGATCTCGCTCCGATGCTCTTCGCGGCGCAGCGGGTGAAGGCGCCGCCGGTGCGCTATTTCCTCGCCTACGTCGAGGGCGTGGCGCGCGGCTACTTCAACGCCTGGGAGGGAACTGACGGCGTCGGGCAAGTCGAGAATCTGTTCGTCGAAGCCGCGTGTCGCCACCGCGGCATCGCGATGGCGTTGATCGCGCGCTGCGTCGACGACGCCCGCAACCACGGCGCCGGTCCCGTCGTCATCGTCGCCGACCCGACCGACACGCCGAAGCGCATGTATGACGCGATGGGCTTCCGCCCGATCGCACTCAAGCGCAACTGGCTACGCCGACTGTAAGTACACGGATTGCTGTACAAGTTCCGTGCTACCACGTCAGGACAATGCGGAGTTCTTTGCTCTTGGATGTTTGCTCTTTGCTGTTCCACGTGGCTGTTTCGCTTTGGCTGTCGGTCGGCGCATTGGCGAACGCCGCAGTTTTGGCGGGACGTAGATGCTGCTCACCTTTGTGTACAGCGCGGACTCGAACATCCGCCGGAAGCCCAGACGCACGTACAATCGCTCGGCGTCGCCGTCCGAATCCGTGCTGAGATAGATCAGGTCGCATCCGGCGGCGCGCGCATCGGCGATTGCCCGCGCAACCAGCGACGATGCGACGCCCCGACGGCGAAACGACCGCAGCGTGCCGACGGCGTAGATACCGGCCGTCGTGCCATCGACGAGCAACTGCGTCACGCCGACCACCTCACCCTCGCGACGCGCGAGATAGAACGTGTTCCCGGCTTCGAGCATGGCGTGGAGCGTCGTCGACAACGCGAGCTTACGCAGCCAGCGCGTGCTGCGGCCGAGAGCGGCCGCGATCGCGCGCGCGTCGTCGGGCCCGGCGACGGCGATGTCGCCATCGCCGTTCGTGATCAGCGGCGTCTCGCCGCGATGCGCCATCCACGACGCCCGGCTGCTGACGGTGAGGCCGCGGCTGAGCAGGCGATCGCTTAGCACCGCCGGCCGATCGAGCGGCGTCACCCGCACCGCCGCGTCGCGATCGAACGCCCGCAGCAGCGCGAACCCGAGATCGAGCGCCGCTTCGACGCGCGATTCGTCGCAATCGATGTGCTCGACGCAGTTCCGCCCTGCGAGCGGCGCATCGGAGGTGACGACCCGCACGTCGCCGAGATCGCGCACGTCACCCCATCCATGCGCCAGCCGCAACCGCTCATTCGCCAGCATCCGCAGTGCGATGTCTGCATCGAAGTCCATTGCGACGAGTGTAACGCCGAGTCCCAAGTCCCGGCTGATCCGATCAGGGTCGCGACCACCGGGCAATTGATGCTCTACGGACGGGACAGCCGAGGGCGGCTATCCTACGCGAATCATGGTCTTGCGAAGCCGGGCCGATTGACCAATCGAGCCCCTGGTGCTCTTCGTGGATCGCTCTCGCCGGCCGTTACGGGTGCGCGGCTAGGAATGTGCGGATTCGGGCGATGATCTCCGCGGGCGCGTCTTCCTGGAGGAAGTGGCTGGCGTCGGCGATCGTGTGCGTTTCGGCATGCGGGTAGATCGACTTCCAGACATCCATCACCGCCGGGCCGATCGCCGGATCGTGTATGCCCCAGATCAGCAGCGTCGGCACATTCAGCGCGCCGAGGTTGTCCTGAATGTGACCCATCGCCGGCGTCGAAGGATGCTCATCGCCGACGGGGATGTCCTTCGGGAAGCGGGCGACGGCGACGCGGCTGTTCCAGTCCGGGAACGGCGCGCGATACGCCGGCATGATCTCTGGCAGAATCTCTTTCCGGTGGATGCCGAGCGGCAGAAAGCCTTCGACGAACATGTTGGCGCCCTGCACCATCGCTTCTCCGACCATCGGCTCGCGGAAGAGCTCGAGCAGCGGCATCAGGCGCGTGCCACCGGGCACGCGAAACGCCCACGTGTTCATGATCACCAGGCGCTTGACGCGATCGGCGTGCTCGATTGCCCACCCCATGCCGATCGGGCCGCCCCAGTCCTGCATCACCAGCGTCACGTCGCGCAGATCGAGCGCATCCATCGTCGACGTGAAGTTGGCGATGTGCCCCGCGAGCGTGTACGTGCCGTCGAGCGGTTTGTCCGATCGTCCGAAGCCGATGTGGTCGACAGCGATCGCGCGATGCGTCTTCGAGAGATCGGCGATGAAGTTGCGGTAGAGAAAGCTCCAAGTCGGGTTGCCATGTAGCATGACGATCGGCTCGCCGCTGCCTTCGTCGACGTAGGCCACCCGCGCGCCCGACGCTGTCGCCACGTACTTCGATGTCCACGGAAACGCGCCGCCGAATGTCTCAGTCTGTATGTCCAACGTTGCTCTCCTGTTCGATGTCGTAGCCCAGGACTTCGCGCGCGTGGGCAAGATCGGCGTATCGCACGTAGAGCTGGATCGGCCGCTCGATCCAGCCGTACCAGGGCACGCGGCCCTTCTCGATCTGCATCACGCGGATGTCCTGCCGCCGCAGGATATCGGCCGTGATCGCCGCCTCGCCTTCGTCGAGCGTTTCGTACACGACGATCAGCTGATCCGGCTTCAAGGGCGTGTCATCATCCGAAAGGAGGACGCGGCAGAGCCAGCGCAACGGGTTCACGCGTCGTCGTCGGTCTCGTCACCGATGCCGAGCGCCTCCCGCGCGCGACGCAGATCCTTTCGCCGCACCCACAGTTCGTACGCCCAGGCGGGGCCCATGCCGCCGGCCTGCGCACTGACCGGATCGCGATTCTTCACCATCGCCGGGATGTCCTGGCCGGCCAGCATTTCGCGATACATCCCCGCCTCGGGCTCGCCATTCGGACGCGTCAGCAACGTCAGCTCGTCCGGCGAGGGCAGCCGCGTCGGACGATCGCCATCGCTGGTGAAGAGCGCGATCAGGCGGCGTAGCGGGTTCATCGTGGAAGTGTACGACGCCGGCTCAGCCGGTGACCCATTTGAGGTCGTAGGTCAGCTCGACCTGCCCCGTACAGCCCGCGACCGGCGCTGAGAGAAAGTGCCCGACGCGGCCGTCCGGGTTCGTGAAGTCGTAATCCTGACCGTCCTCGTGGATGTTCAGGTGCGTCGACCAGTTGTGCGTAACCAGCGATCGCACGATGGCGTCCGCGACGATCCCTTTCGGCGGGTTGCTGCGCGACGCGGTCGGCGTCAATCGCCCGACGACGTGCAGGTACGGCGAGGTCGTCACTCTGAAGACCGTGTAGCCGTCGGGAACCGGCACATCCTTCGGGAACGACGCCGGCAGATCGATCGGTTGGGCGGGCGCGCACACCGCCTCCGTCGGCGGCACGGGCGAGGTCGTCGGGATCGCAGTGCCGCCGAGCACGGGCAGACCCGCGTTGGGATCGCTCTTCTTGCTTCCGCCGCCGCACGCGGCGAGCGTGATCGCGCCGCACGCGAGGATGATCATCGTGACGGCGCGCACCGTCATCGCAAGATCTCGCGTATATCGAGGGCGTCGCGATCGTGGCGCATCGCGCTACTCTTCCGCGATCTCGACGGAGTTCATGACCGTGCCTGGCGCCGGGTTGCGCTCCGTCGACGGATCACGCGCCTTGATCTTCGCGGCGATGTCCTGTCCTTCGATCACTTGACCGAAGACCACATACAGCGTGTCGAGGTTGGGCTGCGGCGCGAGGTCGATGAAGAACTGACTGCCGACAGGGCCCTTCGACGCCGTCGCCGCCATCGCCACGGCGCCGATGACGTGCTTGCGGGCGTTCGCCTCGAACGGGATCGTGTAGCCGGGGCCACCTGTGCCCTTGCCGGTCGGGTCGCCGCCCTGCGCAACGAACCCCGGGATCACGCGATGAAACGTGACGCCGTCGAAGTAGTGATCGCGCGCCAAAAAGACGAAGCTGTTCACCGTCTGCGGCGCGTCCTGCGGGTACAACTCGATCTTCACATCACCGATATCCATCTTGATCGTGGCGATGTACTTCTTGCTCGTGTCGATCGTCATTGGCGGCGCTGAAGCGTACGTCTTGTGCCCTCCTGCTGATTGCGATGATGATGCGTCCGGCGTCACGCCGGTCGCTGCGGTTGTCGATGAAGGTGACCCGCTCGCCGGCGGCGTCCCGGCCCGTGCGGACGGGCTGGCGCCCGTGGCCGGCGCGCTCGTCGCCGTCTTGCTGCTGCTGCCAGCACCGCATGCCGCCGCCAGCAATGCGCCGCATGCCGCGATCGACATCAACCGTCGTCGTGCTGTCACAACCCCTCCCGTTCAACCCTGACACGATAACAAAGCGCGTTGACTGCGGCGATACACCGGCTTGCCGATATGGGTGCGCGCCAACACATTGTGGACGTTGCCGCCAGTCGAGAAGTACCGCGCGGACGCGCAACGGATGTTGCGGCGCCATCGGGCCGCCGCAGCGCGTTGCGAGAGATGGCTATACTGCAACATGGCTTCCCGCGGCCATAGCTGGTTCGATGTAGAAAAGCTGCTGCCCGGCGAGCGCCTCGCGCGTTCCACAGCGGCCCGGCTTCGCGTCGCGGTGCCGCCATACTGGTGGGAGGGCGAGCTGATCCTTACGAGCGACCGTCTCTTCTTCTTGCCGTGCGTCGAGTCGCCGCTGATCAGTGAGGCCGCGTTCTGGCTGGCGGAACTGACGCAGACGCAACGCTCCGGCCCCCGCACACTCTCCGTCGCCGACGCCAGGCATTCGGCCCAGTTCCAGATCGAGCATCCGCTTCTCGCGTTTCACCGCGACGACGAGCGCACGTGGGTGCGCGACGTCAACCGCCTGCGCACCGATGCCCGACATCCGTCGATCTTCGATGTCGGCGCACGACGCCGGGCCGTCGGATGAGGCGCGCCGCTGGCATCGCCGCGCTCGTCGTGACGGCGGCCGCGGCGGCGGTCGTCGTATTCGCCGTCTTCGAGCGCGAACGGGATGCGCCGGCCGAGAGCATCTCGGCGATTCTGCCGACGGTGACGGCGACGCCGCCCGCGCGCCAACCAACGCCGCTGCCGGCAACCTGGATCGACGGGCTGACGACCGCGCACGATCGCGGCGTCGCCGGACAACGCCAACTCATCTCATGCCTCGACACAAACGGCGACGGCCGACTCGACGCGGCGGACGGCTATGCGACGGCGGCGCTCGACATCGAACTCGATCCCGCGGACACATGCGGCGACAGTGAGCATCACAGCGACTTCTACACCGGAGTCGCGTCCGACCCCATGCGCTACGCATGCACCGCCGATCCGGCGCCGGCGATCATCGTCGCGATCGGATCCGCCGGCACAGACTTGATGGAGCCGTCGGCCGGCGAGAGCCTCGGCGTGCTCGACATCGTCAATCAATTGCAAACGCGCGTTGGCGAGGCGCAGATCGCAACGCTGCCCGTGCTGACGGCGCCGGCGATCTTCGGCGCGCTGCCGCCGCAGACGAGCATGGAGCGCTGGCTCGCCGCCGATCTGGCGCGCGCGCTCGACGCGATGCCGTGCCTGCGCGCCGTGCTGATCGGCCATAGCCACGGCGGCGTCACCGTCTCGTCCGTTACGGCGGCGCTCGACGATCGCTACGCGTCGCGCGTGCTCGGCGTGATGATCGATCGGACGACGAAGCTCTACGATCGCGACGCGATGGACATGCCGGCCCGCACGCAACTGCTCAACGTGTTTCAGACGAACGAGGGCTGGCACGGCAGCCACATAGACGCGCCAAACGTCGCCAACATCGACGAGTCGGGCGAGCGGGCGCCCGTGGCGCTCAGCGACGGCGGCGGCGGCCTCGCCCTCGTCAGCCACAAGACGCTCGACGACTCGACCGGCGTCCAGCACCGCATCGTCGACGCCGTCACGACGTGGCTCAGCGCCGCGCGATAGCGGATAGCGGATAGCGGATAGCGGATAGCGGATAGCGGATAGCGGATAGCGGATAGCGGATAGCGGATAGCGGATAGCGGATAGCGGATAGCGGTGATTGTCCCGCATACGCCTCGATCGCCACCTGCGGTCGTCGGGACGTAGCTACTTCTCTTCTACGGGCGCACACGCGATGGTTACCGAGCAGGCGCCGGCGCCGGCGCTGCGCCGACCCTGTCGATCATGCCATCGACGTTCGCTTCGAATTGGGCGGCGCTCTGGTCAGCCTGATCCTGCGTCATCGACCCGCTGGTCACGGCCGTATTCAGCGTCTGCCGGATCGCGTCGATGAGCCGCTGGCGGAGCGTCGGACGATCGATGCCGTGTGCGGCGGCGACGCCTGCGAGCGAAGCGCCCGCGGCCTGAAGCTCTGATCGCACCTGCGTCTCGTCGATGCCAAGTATCTGCGCGAGCGCGGTGATCGTTCGGCCGCCACCGCCGCCGCCACCGCCGAAGCCTCCGCGCAGCGCGCTCGCGGGCGTACCTTGCGCGATCGCCGTCGCGATCGCACCGGAAGGCGTACGGTTCCCGAACGCCTGCGGCGTGCCCTCGGCGATCGATGTCTGGACGTCGGGCTGCGGCGTGCGATTGCCAAACGGCGGCGGCGTCCCTTCGGCGATCGATGTCTGCAGCGCGGGCGACTGCGTCCGACGTCCCATCTGGCCTCGTCCGCCGCTATCCGCCGTCGCCGAGGCGGCCGGTGTCGCGGAAGGCGACGACTTGGCGCTCGAGCTGCCGCAACCCGCGACGGCCAGCGCGGAGCCCAATACGAAAGCTGCAAGCATCAAGCTCGCTGTGCCAGATTTCTGGAACGTTCTCATGTTCGTCGTATCCCGCCGGGTGTCGCGACAAGCGCACGGCTCTTCGGCGGAGCCTCCATCGAGAAGCGTAGCCCCTGAGATCGCACAAACCCGTGTCGAAACGGTTGCGCGGGCCTGATCACAACCAGAACCTCACACCGCCTTCGCCTCTCGCAGCGCGCCGATCTCATCCCACGAGTAGCCGAGATCGAGCAGGATCTCCTCCGTGTGCTCGCCGAGCTCGGGCGCGGCTGCCGCGACGGTCGGCGGCGTCTCGCTGAACGTCCACGGGTGACCGACGACCTGCGTCCGCCCGAGCGTTGGATGATCGACCTCGACGATGTACTCGTTGGCGATCGCCTGCTCGTCTTGCAGCACCGCCTCGTGATCGGCCACCGGCGCGCAGATCATGTCGCACGCCTCCAGCAGCTCCATCCACGCCGCCGTCGTCTTCGAGACGAAGTGGCCGTCGAGCACGGCGTACAGGGCATCGATGTTCGCGATGCGCGAGAGGCCCGTCGCGAAGCGCTCGTCTTGCTCCAGATCCGGCATCGAGATGGCGCGGCAGAACGCCGGCCAGCGATTGTCGCCGACGCCGCCGATGACGGCCCAGCCGTCGGCCGTCTGAAACGTCCGCCAGATCGTCGGCAAGTAGGCATGGCCGCGGCCAGAGCGTCGTCGCTGGCGCCCGAGCGCGTACGTCTGCAACTCCCACGCCTGCGCGGCAATCGCTGCCCCAAACAGCGACGTCTCGACCTTCTGCCCGTTCCGCGCGGGGTGATCCACAGAGGGCACAGAAGCGGTTGGGGATGACGCGGGTGCGCTCGCGCCGTCCCCCCGCCGACCATCCGCGCTCAATGGGCGTCCGCTTTCCTCATCTTTTCGTGCCCCTTCGTGGTTGACCGCGTCGCCCTCAATGTGTTCAGCGGCTCCCGTGCGATCGCGCGCGTAGAGTGCTGCGATGATCGAGAGCGCGAAGTTCATTGCGCCGACGTAGTCGGCGATGGCGACGCCGACGGGTAGCGGGCCGCCGTCAGCCTCGCCGGTCATCGACATCAGGCCTGATCGCGCTTGCGCCGCGATATCGAACGCCGGATGGGTCGCCTTCGGCCCGCGCGCGCCCCATCCCGAAGCGTGCGCGTAGATGATCCGGGGGTTGATCGCGCGCACCTCGTCGTACCCCAGTCCGAGCCGCTCCATCACGCCGGGCCGGAAGTTGTGGACGAAGACATCGGCCCACGCGCAGAGGCGCCGCGCGACCTCCACGCCCTCCGCCGACTTCAGATTGATTGTGATGCTGCGCTTGCCGCGGCTGTGCGCGAGGTGATACGCCGACACCCGATGCTCGCCGTGCATCTGCAACACGCGCCCGAGATCACCGAATCCTGGCGGCTCCGCCTTGATCACGTCGGCGCCCATGTCGGCCATGACGAGCGTCGCCTGCGGCCCCTGCTGAAAGATCGTGAAGTCCAACACCCGCACGCGCGCCAACGGTCCCGCCATCACGTCTCCTCCATCGCTGCGTTCTCGGTGCGTGGAGTATAGGGTGACGCCTTCGTGTGATCATTCGGTGACCAAGAAACGATGGTCAGGAAAAAAACTTCGCGAAGAATAACGAGTCAAGTCAAGTTTCGCGCGAGACTCAAGCTGTCGGAGGGCTGATGCCGGTGGTACAGCGGCCAACATGCTGCGCATCGGGCGAGGTTAGCAGCGGTGCGCGTAACGTCGAAGTTGGCGGTGTCACCCGCAAGGCGCATTGACTGCGACGTGAGGTGCCCCCCCGCGAACCGAAGGCGTGACTTTATGACCGTTCAGTGGCTATTCGGGCAGCGACACGCGCCCACGCACGAGCACAACCAACCCGGCAGCCTCCAGCGCCGTCAGCCACGCGCGCAGGGCGGCGATGTCCGGCGATGCCTCACCGCCCGCGATGCGCGATCGCAGCGATCGCACGGCGATCGTCTCGCCTGGTGCGAGCGCGCGGAGGACATCGATGATGCGGCCGCGGTAGTAGCGCGTCGAGCGCTCGAAGGGCACCTGCGGTTGCTTCCGTTTCGGCGTCGAATGTGCGCGAGGCTGCGTGGCTCCGTACGTCACGCGTTCTTCGGCGACGCGCAGGATCGCGTCCGCCGGTTCCGCAACGGGAATGGCCGTGGCGTCGCCGTTGCCAGAGAAGCGGTCGCGCGAAGCGCACCATGTCGCGACGACGCACTCGCCGCAGCGCGGCCGCGGCACGCAGACGCGCGCGCCGTAGTCCATCAGCGCCTGGTTCCAGCGCGCCGGCTCGCTCATGGCCAGCGCGCGATCGGCGAGCGCCTGCAACCGCCGACCGTCGATCGTCTCCTCGCCGGCGAGACGGCCGAGCACGCGGCGCACGTTCGTATCGACGCACGCGGCGGCCTGGCCGAACGAGAACGACGCGATGATCGCGGCGGTGAACGGGCCGATGCCGTCGATCAGCGCCAGCGACGCCGCGTCTTGCGGCCAGCCATGCGCGACGACCGTTTGCGCCGCGCGATGCAGGCGCACAGCGCGCTGGTTGTACCCCATGCCCGCCCAGACGCGGATCACGTCACCCGCGGGTGCTCCCGCCAACGCCTCGATCGTCGGATAGGCTGCGACGAAGCGCTCGAACGATGGGATCACGCGGCTCATCTGCGTCTGCTGCGCCATCACCGCCGCCACCATCACCGCATACGGATCGCCGGACTCGCGCCAGGGCGCATGCATGCCATCACGACTGTGCCAGCGCAGCAGCGCGCGCCGTATCCGCGGCAGATGATCGATCACAGGCACGTCCACGAGCCGGCGTATACGGGGATGGGGACTGGAGTCTGGAGTCTGGAGACTGGCCGTCGGTCGGGCTTGAGCCGGCTCGCCGAAACCACCGGGCCACGTACGCCGCCGTTCCCGAACCGCGCGCCAACTGCCAACTGCCAACCGCCAACCGCCAACCGCCAACGCTAGCGGTACTCGATCCGGCGCTCGCGGAGGCGGGACTCGACGGCCCATACGAACGTCTCGGCCATGCTGGCGGCAGTGTTGGCCATCAGGCGGTCGCGGAGGCCGCGGTGAGGCTTCACGTACGTCACCTTGCGCTCCGGCAGCTCCGCCATCTTCTGCGCGAGGTCGATGGCGGTATCGAGATCGCCGAGTTCGTCGATGAGCCCGTTCGCGAGCGCCTGCTCCGCTGTGTAGATCTCGCCGGTCGCCAGCTCGCGGACGTTGTCGACGGGCATCGCGCGCGCTTCGGCGACGAGCGAGACGAAGCGCTGGTAGAAGCTATCGAGCAGCGCCTGCTCCTTCGTCCGCTCCTCGTCCGTCGGCTCGCGGAAGTTCGAGAACATGTCCTTCAACCGCCCGGACTTGGTGACTTCCATACGCACGCCGATCTTCGACAGCATCTCGTACAGCATCGGTCGCATCGAGATGACGCCTATCGATCCGACGATGGCCATCGGCACGGCGATAATCTTCGCCGCGGCGCAGGCCACCATGTAGCCGCCGGAGGCGCCGGTGCCGCGCACGAAGGCGATGACGGGCTTCTTCTTCGCCACCTTCTCCACCGATCGAAACAACGTCTCCGATGCGCCAGCGCCGCCGCCGGGGCAGTCGATGTCGATCACCATCGCCTTGATGTGCTGGTTCTCTTCGATCGCCTTCAGCATCCGCACATATTCGCTGGTCTTCGCCGGCGAACCGATCGCGCCGAACAGCTCGGTGACGGCGATTCGGTCGGGATTGATATTCAGTACAGTCGCGAGCATGAATTCTCCGCTCTCCGTGGCGCTGGGGTCGATCGATTGTAACAGCAGCACCGGTGACAGCGTACGACCGCGACGTACCACGACCGGCACGACGAATGCAGCGTCTCGCAGTGCGCCGCCGGCGGCATTCGAGCAGGGCGCACAGCCGTGCGCCCCCTACGACGCGAACAAGAGCATTCGACCAGGGCGCACAGCCGTGCGCCCCTACGACGCGTGGGGCAGCAAATGGGCTGAGTGCATCACCGCACCCAGCCCATCCGTGTGATCCTTGTTCCGACCTGTCTGGCGTCAGTTCGCGAACGGGGCCGGTGGCGGCAGCGGCGTTTGCGCGGGAATCGGCACCTGGCAGGTGGAGCCGTCGCGGCCGAACACCTTCTGCAGGTCCTTAATGTCGATGTCCAGGTCGTGCAACGCCGGCTCGAGGTCGAACCACTTGTTGTACAACGCGCTGCCGAAGAACGAGCCGTAGCGGAAGGCGATCAGCTGCTCGTCCTGCACGTTGACGCTGCAGTCGAGGTTGAGGTCGCCTTCGAGAATGCGCACCGTCAGGGCGAGGTCGCCGCAGATCGGGGTGAGTCCGCCGTTGACGTTGCCGGTGACGGCGTGACCGAAGACATCGACCAGTTCACAACCGTTGTCCTTGATGATCGTCAGCACACCGTTGTCGTTGCCGGGGAAGATGTCGTTCCGCAGGTCCGGGTGCGGGATGAGGTTCAGGCGAGCAAGGTCGAAGTCACCGAGCGGTCCGGGCGCCTGACCGAGCGTCACGCAGCCGAAGTGGATGATGTTCTCGAGAATCAGTGACTGCGTGCACTGGCCATTGACCGGCGTCGGGTTGGTCGGGCAGCCGGCGCTGCTCGCAAGCTGCGTCACGTTGCCACGGCCCGGCACGAGCTGCGGCGTCACGCCCGCGCCGCCCGGCGAGAAGACGACGTCGCACGGGTTCACGCTCTGAATGACGAAGTTGTCGTACTCGACGCTGAACTCGTAGGCGCCGAGGCCGTCCTCGATCGTGTCGCCGTTCTGGTCGCCCGTGTGGACGTTGAAGGCGTGCTCCGTGACGAGCAGGTTGCCCTCGCCCGGTCCGGCGCACGGCCCGACGATGCACAGCCAGAGGTTGGCGGCCGGCACGCTCAGGTTCGTGTTGTTGCCGTTGCCCTCCGGCACCTTCACGACGCCAGGCACCGTTGGCGTTGCCGTCGGCGTCTGTGTGATGGTCGGCGTTGCCGTCGCCGTGTTCGTCGGCGGGGGAGTGTTCGTCTTCGTCGGCGTCGCGGTCGATGTGAACGTGCTCGTCGCCAGCGGCGTCAGTGAGCCCTGCGCGTTGAACGTCGCCGTTGCGTTCGGCGTGTTGGTCGCAGTCGGCGACGGGGTCGAAGTCGCGGTGCTGGTGGCCGTGTTCGTAGCTGTCGCTGTGTTCGTGGCCGTGTTCGTAGCTGTCGCCGTGTTCGTCGCCGTATTCGTCGCGGTGGCGGTGTTGGTCGCAGTCGGCGAGGG
>JBBQVO010000013.1:0-33442 GCA_038211505.1 Dehalococcoidia bacterium
GTCGTCGGGTTCAAGTTCTGATCCGTCAACAGCGTGCGCGCGGCGACGAAGTTCAACGGCACAAGCGCCGCGCCGACGCCGAAGAAAACGCGACCGGCGATCTCGACGCGCGGGATGCGCAGGCAGACGACACCAGCGGCAAGGAAGGCGATCGAGTAGAGGCTGAGCAGCGACATCTTGAGCGCGCCATCGACGGCCTGTCCGGAGTAGCCGACGTAGATCAGCGCGGCGACGACGGTGAGAAACGCACCGGCAAACAGAAACAGGTTCGCCTGCTGGTCGACGAGCCAGCTCCAGTCCATCGGCTCGCGCGGCGGCGCCGGCGGTCGCGGCGCACGCGGAGGCGCGGCCGGCGGCGGCGCGACGGCGGCCCGCCGCGGCGTTGAGGTCATGCCAGCCGCACCTGCAACAGCGGCGGAAACGACGGGCTGTCTCGCCGCGCGGCCCGTCCAGCGATCCATGGTCTCGACGTAGTACGCGCTCAGCCGCCCGCGCCCGAGCGGACTGAGGGCGTTCGTCATCGGCTCGCGCTCGAGCTCGTTGAGGACGTAGGCGATGCCGAGCGTGCGCTCCGCGCGCGAGAGATACTTTGATGCGCCGCAATAAGGGCAGGCGCCCGCGGCGTCGTCGATGCGCCGCCCGCATCGGTAGCAGTAGACTGCGCTTCGCTCGTCCATAACACCTCCAACGCCGCCGGCAGCGGCTCACAGAGGGAGTATGCGCGGCGAAGCAGCGCCGCCGAACGGTGCAAACGAACCACAACGCAGGCCCGATATAACCATCTTCGTACTACGTGGGCGCGTTAGTCTCGGCATGGATGATGGCGCTATGTGCGAGCACAACGCATTCTCGAACCCGCGGCTGTCGTGTCAGGCGTCACGCGGCAGAACCCGACGAGAGCATTACCTACTCGGACTTTCGGACGCGGATCCGAAGCATGTTCACGACGACGAGTTGCTCGGTCGGTTCCGGGAAGCGACGGAGCACGGCATCGACTCGAACGCGCACTGCGTCGAACGACGCTCGCGGCAGCCGGAGGAGTATCACGCCCGCATGTGGAAGCCGCTCGCGCACGACCAGTTCGCCAAAATCGGCGTCGTTCGTTATTACAATTCGGCGCTAGTTTCGTGCGGCGGCGAGCAGCTCCCGATCCGAAGTGCCGGACGCGAAGTCCCTCCCAACGACGAACACGTCGTGGCCGCCCGACCGAAGATGCGCGGCAAGTCGATGATCTGGGTTCTCGTCGAGAAGGAACCTCAACCTCGACGCGAGCGCAGAGTGGCACGCCGCGGCGCGGCAGGCTTCACGCGCTGCTTCATGACCAGCTCACGCGCGTAGATGATGCAGGCCCGCACGTCGTCCGGCGTCAGTTTGGGGAAAGCCTCAAAGATCTCATCGGTCGCCAGATCGCGTTCAAGAAATTCGAGCACGACCTCCACCGAAATGCGCGTCCCTCGAACCGTCGGCTTTCCAGCCAGAATCTCCGGATCAAGAACGATTCGGTCGTCATGCTCGGATGGTGATCGTAGCGTCGCCATGATCTCTCCTTGGGCGATTGTATCATCCGACCGCGCCGACTATGACGGCCGTGTACGTGTCTCCACATACCAGTCGTTGACGTTGGCGAAGCGGGACGACGGCGTCTGCAGCGGGCGTTCGTCGAAGCCGCGCAGGCGGGAGCGCTGCACGTAGACGGCAGCCGGCGAGAAGAGCGGAATCGATGGCGTCGCCTGGATCAGGTAGCCGGAGAACAACGAGTACAGATCCTTCCGGCGCGCTGTGTCCGTCGTCTGGCGCGCGCGCTCCAGCGCATCATCGACGCGGGAGTCGGCGAAGTTCGCGAGGTTGCGGCCGGGCGCGCCGATCTGGCTGCTGTGCCAGAACGGGTACGGATCCGGATCCGGCCCGGGATCGATCACGACGAGCGCCGCCTGGTACTTGCGCGGCAGCAGCACTTCGTCGACGAACGAGTTCGCGCTCAGCGGCTGCACCTGCGCGTCGACGCCGATCGCCTTCCATTGCCGCGCGACGTTCTCGGCGATCGCGACGCGTTGCGGATCGTTCGTCGTCGCCAGCGAGAACGAGAGCCGGACGTCGCCCTTACTCCGAACCCCGTCGGCATCGCGACTGAACCCCGCCCGTTCGAGCGCCGACGCGGCGGCTCCGGGATCGAACTGCGGCACCTCCTCAGGCGAGAACGCCCACGACTGTTCGGGAATGACGCCCGTCATCGGCTGCCCACGGCCGGCTGCCGCCGCATCGATCAACGCCTGGCGGTTGATGCCCTGCAGCAGCGCCCGCCGCACATCTTTGTCGTCGAACATCGGCGCGCGCGTATCCATCTCGATGGTGAAGTACGACGCGGCGACGAGCGTGTGCGCGGCGAACTGCGTATCACCCGCAAGCGCGTCGACGTCGTCGCGAGAGACGCCCGCTCCCAGCAGCGCGCCGTCGATCGATTGCGCGCGCAACGCCGCTGTCAGCGACGCGTCATCCGCAAATACCTCGAGCGACAGCGTCGAGATCTTTGGGGGACCGAGGTAGTACGTCGCGTTCGCTTTCAAGTCGATGCTGTTCGACGTGCGGCGCGCGTATCGATACGGCCCGGTGCCGACGGGTTGCTGGTTGAATGGCGCGTTGAACAGCTGATTGGCATCGAGCCCGCGCAGGAGGTGCTTCGGAAGAATGCCGACCGTCAGATATGCGAGAAACGGTGCGTACGTCTGCTCGAGCTTGAACTCGACCGTCAGCGGATCGCGCGCCGTCACCGTGACGCCCTGCATCAGCTGCGCGAGCGCCGGATCGCCCTTGAAGTTTGGATCGGCGATCGCGTTGAAGGTGTAGACGACGTCTTCCGCATCGAAGTCCTCGCCGTCATGCCAGGCGACGCCGCGGAGGAGATGGAAGACGTAGCTTTGTCCGTTCGCCGTAATCTCCCAGCGTTCAGCGAGATCGGGTTGCGGCGTACCGTCCGGGCCGAGGCGCACGAGGCCGCTGAAGATCAGCGCCGACAGATCGGCGTCCGTCTGGTTTGCGGCCGTGAAGAGCGGGTTGATGCGTTCGGGCGCGCGCAGCACACCCTCGGTGTACTGGCCGCCGCTGGCGGGCACGGCCTCGCCCTTCGGGTTGTCGAGCACGACGTACCAGAAGACCGACAGCGCGACGAGTCCGATCAGCAGCGCCGCGAATAGTGGCCAGCGAGTCTGGGAGAGCGGCACGGCTTCTCTTTCGCGCGCTTACGCTCGGGATTGAATCCTTCGCGCGCTGCGCTCGGGAGTCACGGCGAACGCGATGTCGCCGCTAGATGCGGGACTTGATGCCGACGACCGCCACGACGAGGAAGACGAATGCGAGCACGATCGTTAGCTGAAACAGCGTCTTCTCGACGCCACGCCGCGTCCGGAAGCTGCCGCTCGTGCCACCGCCAAGCGCCGTGCCGATGCCGCTGCCCTTCGCCTGCAGCAGGATCACGAGCGAGAGCACGATCGCCACGAGAATCTGCGCGATGTTGATGTAATCGTCAAACGTCACAGCTCACTCCTCATCAGTCAGCGTCCATTGTAACCGGAACGCGGCCGGACGGACAAAGACGCGAGAGAGGGCGGCTGAAGTGGCCGCCCTCTCCGAATACGCCGATGCTCTACGCGGCGATCAGCATCGCGTCCCCAGCTGGTTTAGTGCGAGCCGCACGTCCTGGAAGTTGACGACGCCGTTGTGATCGATATCGTATCGCGACGGATGCCGCGACCCGATGTGGCGCGCGATCAACAGCAGATCCTGCACGGTCACCCGATGATCGCCATTCACGTCCGCACATACCGACGGCGGCGATACCGGCGGCGGCGAAAGCGGCCCTGGCGTCGCCGTCGCCGGAGGGGGCGATGTCTGTCCGAGCGTGACCGTCGCGCCGACGCAGGTCGTGTTTGTGGATAGTTCCGGCGGGTTGTTGCAATCGTACGCATCGCCGAGGTTAGAGGCGAGAGAGACGTTCGTGAATTTGAACTGAATGGTTCCAGCACCGGCATTCGGAGGGACGACGTAGTGCACCGTCGCGGCCACGATCGACGCGCCGGGGGACAACGCCGGGCCGGAGCCGGCGGTGAAACAAGACAGAAATGAATCAGCTTTGCCTTGGCCGTCGGATCCTGTGTCGGGGTTTGGACTCGGTAAACATGCCCATGTCCCGGTCAGCGCATTGTTGAAGTCGGGATTGGTGTCCATTGGACTGTTGGAGCCAAGTAGCGGCTTTAATCGGCTCGTGTCCGAATCATGAAGGTCGAAGTTGAATGATCCCACGGTAGTGTCGGTACTGCTGGGGTTGAAGATCACGACGTCGGCATCGTACGAACCGGTTGCTGTCCCGATCTGACAATTGAACTGAATACCTGCGGTATTGCGATCGCAGTCGAGCGCGATCGCCAGCGACGGTGGTGTCGCTGTCGGACACGGCGGGCCCAGCGGGCCGGCGCCCGGGGATGGGATGCACGGGGGTTGGGGCGTCGCGCAGGGCGGGCTCAGCCGGCCGGCGCCGGGCGACGGGATGCAGGGCGGCGGGCTGACCTGGCACGGCGGCGTCTGCGACTGGCACGGGTTCGGCGTGCGCGTCGGGCATGGCGGGCTCAGCTGACCGGCGCCCGGCGATGGGATGCACGGCGGCGGGCTGGTCGGCGGGCATGGCGGCGGGCTGCCGTTTCCGCCCGGAATGGGGTTGCACGTGGGGTTCGCGCAGGGCGGACTACCCTCTCCAGGCTGGAGATTCGGCGGGCACACGGGAGTGCACGGATAGCGGTAGATCGTGTCCAGCAGCCCGGTGACGATGTGCACATCGAGCAACGCGCCGACTTGAACAAACTGGTTCGATCCGACCGTCACGTCGGCGTCGCCGTCAACGGTCTGTGCCGACGACGTCGAGAGCACCGTCGGGCCGGACCACGGCGAGAAGTACACCGTCGTTCCATCGGCGACGGCGTTGCCGTTCGCATCGGTGACGTGGACATGGAGCTTCCCAAACTGCGCCCCGTCACAGACGATCGCGATCGGATCGGGCGTGATCTGGATGCTCGCGGGGCGCCCGACTACCTTCGGCGTCGGCGTCACCGTGATGAAGTGCTCCGCTGTCGCCGTGCGAGTCGGCGTTGCCGTCACCGTCGCAGGTAACACGCCGCGGTTGACGATCGGCGGTAGTGACGTGCCGAAGCCGGCGGCGTGCGCGCCGAGCAGGCCGAACTCCAACGCTCCCAGCGCCAGCAGTCCGACCACCAGCAGTGCGATTGTGCGATTCATCGTGCCTCCCCGATTCGTTCCATCTTCCGCTTGTTTGCATCGCTTCGTTATGTCGTCTGCGTCCTCTCGGCTACTCGGCGTAGAACATCACATCGCCCTTCGTGTAGCCGTACTGCTCGAGCCCGGTGGCCATCGGCGAGAGCAGGTGCGCGTCGCCGAGACTCCAGTCGTAGATCGCGCGATACGTCGTGCCGGAGGTGCCCGAAATGCTGGCGCTCGGCGCCGCATAGAACGCGGCATCGCCGTCGCGCGCGAAGCCGTCGCCCGGCGACGATGTCGCGTAGCGCGACGCATCACCGTGCCGCCAGCGATACACCGCGACGAACCCGTCGAGCGGCGCATCCGCCGCGTAGAACGCGACGCCTTGATCCTGGCCGCCGCTCGACGCCGTCGTCGCGTACGTGGTGCCGCTATCGCTCCGATATTCGTGGACGGCGTCGCCGAGACGGAAGTCGAACGCGGCGACGGCGTACGGCGACAGCCGGCTGATCGTCGCCACGACGCTTCGGCTGCCGTCCGCCGCGAGCTGCGGATGCTGGAACGGGCTGTAGCACGACGGCACGCGCGCATCGGCGATCGTGCGGCAGTCGAACCACGGCTGCGGCGCCGACCACGGCCCCTCAAGCCGATCCGCGGTGCGGGCGCCGATCGTGTCGATACCGGCGTTGACGACGGCGACGTACTTGTGCAGCGCGTCGTTCCAGGCGACGCTGGCGCCGTTTTCGAACGTGGGCAGGCTCGCGATGTCGCCCGCATCGGCCGGCGGCTCCCAGATCGGCGTCGCATCGGCCGCCGACGGCGTCCAGGCGCTGCCGTTCCAGAACTCGTACGACGCCGCGTCGGCGGCGAGCGCCAGATCGACGCGCGCCAGCAAGTTCGTGTGATGCTCCGTCACGAGCAGCAGACGCAGCTTGCCGTCTTCGCCCACATCGACCGGCGACGTGCCGATCACCTGATCCTTGAAGCCGCTCGAGGCGTCCCACAGCCGGCGCGACAGCATCGTCACCTGCATCGTCGTCGTGTCGAGCCGCGCCAGCCCGACTTCTCCGATCCAGTACGCGTACGGCCCAGAGCCGTAGACGTAGGCGGTGAAGAAGTCGAACGAATGGCCATCGACCGCCCAGGCGCCCGCCGGCCAGACCGTCAGCGAGCCATCCTTCGGCAGAAACGGCTGGGCGACGCCGTTCGGCGCGTAGTAGTGCAGCTTCGGGCAGCCGCTGGCATCCCCGGTATCGGACCAGGCGATCGAGTTCTGCTCGATCTGCTTGCCCGACTCCGGCAGGAACAGCGTGTCGCCGAAGAGCCACCACGTCTTGTCGCCGACCACCACCGATGCGCCGCCGTCGGAGCCGTCGATCAGCGCCGCCCGTGCGTCATCGTTCGCGAATGAGCACAGCTGTTTCGCGTAGATCACCGGCGGCGCCGCGTCCGATATCAGTGTCTGGCCGCCCGTCGTCGTGCCGGGCGTAAGGAGCTGGAACGCAAGCAGGAGCGCACCGGCGACTGCGGGAACCGCCGCGAGCGCGATACCGACACGCACACGCGTCGAACCGGCAGCGGAAGCCACCCCGAGGCGTGTACGGATGGCAATGCCGCGCGCGGAGAGCGCGCGACGGATCTGTCCGGCCAGCGCCATGCGCCTGACCTCCTGCCTCTGCTCGGGGGAGCGTCGCCATCGTATCATGACATCGGGCGGAACAGGTGCGAAGAAACGCCCCATCTCCCACACACCCGTAACTGCCCCGATGTCACTTTTCGAGCATACGCCTCAGCACGGCGACTGTACCTGACAGCCGCCTGACGCTTCGCTGACACTTGGCCTACGCCCGTCAAATCAGCCCAGAATGAGCGTCCGCACGCGCCCATCGCTGAGCGTGTCGACGACGAGATCGGCGTCGCCGAGGGCGGCCGCCGGGTGCGTCGTTGTGACGCCGATCGCGCGCATGCCGCCGCGCTTCGCCGCCTCGAGGCCGGCGGGGGCGTCTTCGATGACGACGCTGTGCTCGGGCGCGAAGCCGAGGCGTTCGGCGGCGACCAGGAAGCCCTGTGGATCGGGCTTGCCGCGCTCGGCGTCTTCCTCCGACACCAGCGCATCGAAGCGGTCGGCGATGCCGAGCGTTTCGAGCATCATGTCGAGATTGAGGCGCGGCGCCGACGTCACGATCGCCTTCGGCACCGACTGCTCATCGAGAAGATCGAGGAGCCCGGGAACGCCCGGCAGCATTTCGAGATGGCCGCGCGCCGCGGCGCGAAACAGCTCTTCCTTCCGCAGCGCCATCTCGTCGAGCAGCACACGCGGCGCGTCCGGCACGATGCCGCGCAGGATCGGATCGTTGCGTAGTCCAAATGTCTTCGTGAAGTAGTCGGGCTCGTGCGCCAGTGCGAATTCACGCGCCAGCTGGTGCCAGGCCGCCAGGTGATGCTCGCGACTATCGACGATGACGCCGTCGAGGTCGAAGAGGACGGCGATGTCAACGCGCCGGTCACTCGGCACGCGGCATGACGACGAGGCGGAAGCGGCGGTCGTACTGGCCGCCCGCGTAGTTGTCGCAGCATGAGCGGCAGGCGACCTTGTCACGTCGTCCGCGCACATAACGGCGGCGGCATTTGGGGCATGACATGTTCCACACGCGCCGCTGCGCCCGCTCCTTCTGCGCAAACGGTGGGCACGTGATCGTGATCCGCGGATCGAGCTCATGGGCGACGGCGCGGAACTCGCGTCCGTGCGGCGCGATGCGCCGGCCGTAACGCCAGCGGGCAGCCCAGTGCGCCAGCTCGTGCTTGAGCACCAGCAGCGTCGCATCGAGCCCGTGATCGCGATGGTAGAGCGTCGCCAGCCGGATGACGCCGTTGTCGGGGTAGCAACGGCCAGCGCTCGATGTCATGCGCGCGCTCAACTCGAGCCGCGGGTACGGCGAACGCGGCATCGCCAGCACATCGCGGAAGTGATGCTTAATCAGGCGATCCATCGCGTCTTGCAACTCCGCTTGCAGCCAGAACTCCGCGCCGCCGAGTGGGAGCATGTAGCCTTCGGCGTTGGCTGATCGATTGACCACGTCATCCTCGTACTAGCCATAACCGGTCGCGTGCGCGGCCGCTCGGCAATCTGATCATCGGAACGGAAGCGCCGCATGGCCACTTCGTCCCCGGCCGGAACCGGCCGTCGTCGGGGCAGTGGGGCGCCTGACCGCATCTTACATCGGAGGCCGAGGCAGCGGCAGATGTCGTTGTCACCTTCGGGCATGATTTCTGCGCAACAACCCGCGAAATTTCCGTCCCGCATGTCAATTCGCGCCGTCACGCACATCGATGGGGTCGCGAAGCATCCATTAGTTCTATGACGGAAGGAGTTGCCGCAGATGCCAACCGTCAGACGCGAGAAGACCGTCAACGCACCGCTAGAACAAACATTCGCATATTTCAGCGACCCACGCAACTTGCCCGCGATCACGCCGCCCTCGATGCGCTTCACCATCGATCGCATGCCGGCCGACCGCATCAGCGCCGGAACTGAGATCGACTACACGATTCGCATCGCGCGGATTCCGGTGCGATGCGAATCGTGATCGTCGAGTACGAACACAACGTCTTCTTCGTCGATATGCAGAAGCGCGGGCCCTACGCCCGCTGGCGCCACGAACATCGATTCGTCTCGATCAGTGCCAACGCCACGCTGATGCTCGACCGCATCGACTACGAAGTCGGCCGCGGCGTCATCGGCGCGATCGCCGACATCCTCTTCGTCCGCCGCCAACTCCGCCGCATCCTCGACTACCGCGCCGCCCGGATCCGACGCGCTCTTCCCGGCGACGTAGCTAGGTTCGGCAACTGAGCAACCGCGCTTGCACAAAACGACGCCCCAACCCATCACTCCCCTTCGTGGCCCTCGTGGTCCGATCGTCGCCCTTCTATGCCCCTCGGTCGATCCCCCTTCGTGTCCCTTCGTGTCCCCTTGTGGAAAACCCGTGGTATCATCGCAATCACCACAAAAGGAGATACATGGCGCTCGAGATCCGGCCCTATCGCGAAGAGGAAGCGGCGGCATTCTTCCGTGTACCGTCGATCGTCTTCGGCAACTACACCGGGCTCGCCGCGGGCGGCTCCTACGCCGGCGACGCCACGGTCCGGCCTGAGTGGTCGATGTGCGCGGTCGAAGACGGAACGATCGCGACGACCTATGGCGCCTTCCCGCTCGTGGTGCGCCTGAACGGCGCGAAGGCGCCGATGGCCGGCGTGACGATCGTCGGCACGCTGCCGCAATTCCGCCGCCGCGGGCATTTGCGCAAGATCATGGAGACGGACTTCGTCCGCCGCTACGAGCAGCGCATGGAGCCGATCGCCGGCCTGCTCGCCTCGATCGCCGCGATCTATCAACGTTATGGCTATTCCGTCTGCTCGACGAGCGTCCGGTACACGATCGACCCGCGGATGATCAACTTCGCCCCGACGATCGCGCGGCCGGAGGGCACGTGGCGCGAAGGCACGAAGGATGAATTGCCGCTGCTCGAAAGCATCTATCGCCAGTTCGCGAAGCGCCGCAACGGATACCTGCATCGTGCCCCCGTGATCTGGGAAGGGGCGGTGCTGGGCATCGGCGCGCCGGAGTCGGGCGCCGGCCCGTACGGGCCGAGCCTGATCGCCATCTACGAGGAGAACGGCGAGCCGCAGGGCTACCTCGCGTACGCGACGAAGTACATGGATGACTCACCGTTCGACCGCGCCGGCATGGGGCAGCGCATCATCGTCCGTGACTACGCGTGGCACACGCCAACGGCCTATCGCGCGATCTGGGAGTTCCTCGAGCGGTTCGATCTCGCGAACCGCATCTGGATGAACACGGTGCCCGTGGACGATCCGGCGCCGCACATCATGCTCGACCCGCGCGAGTTAAACGCCACGCATCGCGATCACCTCATCTGCCGCATTCTCGAT
Organism: Dehalococcoidia bacterium; assembly: GCA_038211505.1. Lineage (GTDB taxonomy): Bacteria > Chloroflexota > Dehalococcoidia > DSTF01 > JACRBR01 > JBBQVO01. The sequence continues at coordinate 10,216 of JBBQVO010000013.1, forward strand.
GTCGAGCGCGCGATGCCGCTGCGCCCGTACGGCGCCGATGGCCGCGTCGTCTTCGAGCTGCGCGACGAGATGTGCCCGTGGAACGCCGGGCGCTGGGCGCTCGAATCAACCGGCGGCGCGTCCACCATGTCACGCGCGAAGGAGTCGGCGCAGCTGACGCTCGATGTATCGGCGCTGGCGCAGCTGCTGTTCGGCCAAGTCTCGCCGTCGCTCGCCGCGCGCTACGGTCGCGCCGACGTATCGCCGGAGGCGAAACTCGATCTCTGGGATGAGATGTTCAGGACGGAATACGCTCCGTTCTGCCCCGATACGTTCTAGTCGGAGTACGGCGCGGTGCGCCCGGAGCAGAAGGAGTTCGACGATGGCCACGATGACGATCCCCGCAAGCCCGAAGGACATCACCGCCGAGTGGCTCACGCAGGCGCTGCGATCGAGCGGCATCATCAAGGACGCGACGGTCACGTCGATCGAGGCCACGACGATCGGCGAAGGATCGGGGTTCATCGGGCAACTCGCGAACGTCGCTCTGCGTTACGACCACGTCGAGCCGGGCGCACCGGCGACGCTGATCGCCAAGTTCCCCGGCGCAAGCGAGGGCGGGCGGCACATCGGCAATCTGTTCGACTTCTATAACCGCGAGATCCGGTTCTACGAGGAGATCGCCGAGAAGGTCGAACTGAACACGCCAAAGCGCTACTACAGCGCCTCCGACTGCGACAAGAAGGAGTACATCCTGCTGCTCGAGGATCTGGCGCCGGCGCAGGTCGGTGACCATGCGGCGGGTTGTAAGCTAGCCGAGGCGGAGTTGGCGATCCGCAACATCGCCGCGTTTCACGCGACGTGGTGGGAGAGCCCGGAGCTCGAGAAGCTCGCCGAATGGATGCCGCTGGTCGACGCGCCGGTGCATCGGTCTGCCGAATCGTCATACGCGCAGGCGTGGCCCCCGTTCCTCGCCTCGTTCGGCGCCGGACTCTCGGATGAGATGAAGCAGATCGGTGAGCGGATCGGCGAAAACGTTATCAAGCTGCAATCGTCCGTCGCCGATCGGCCGCACACGATCGTCCACGGCGATTACCGCACCGACAACCTGTTCTTCGCATCGCCCGCCGGCGGCCATCCGTTCGCCGTGGCTGACTGGCAGATCTCCTGTCGCGGCCGCGGCATTTTCGACGTCGCATACCTGCTTTGCGGCGGCCTTGAGCCGCAGCAACGCCGCGACAACGAACAGCGCCTCGTGCACCTCTACGTCGACACGCTCGCCGAGCACGGCGTCAAGGACTATGGCTTCGATCTGGCATGGCGCGAGTATCGACGTATGGCGCTCTACGCCTTCGTCTACGTCGTCATCGCGATCGGCACGCTCGACGCCTCGAACGAACGCGGCGTGCAACTCTTCACGGTGTGGCTGGAGCGCGCCGCCAGCGCGATTCTCGACCTCAAGGCCGTCGAGGAGATGCCGGCGTAAGAGACGCCGTCGCGAGGCGCCTATGCATCGCATCAATGACCGTCTGAACTGGCGATCCTGCTACGGCGTAACCGTGGCGTACGTGATCGATTCTTGTTGCTCGTACATCCGCAACAGCTCCTGCGGCAGGTAGTACGCGCGATAGTCCCACAACTTCAGGCGCTCGTTGTAGACACCGCCGAGCGCGCCGCCCGGGTATTTCGAGGACGCCTCCTCCGCTCCATCGACGTAGCTTCCGAGGAACAGGAATACAGCCCCGTCAGGCTGGCCCGTGTCGGGATCACTCGGTTTTACCGACGGTTTGAGGTCGTAACGAAGCGGGCTCGTCTTGTCCTCGCTCGTGAACTCCATCGACCGGTCCTCACCGCCGGCGATGTCGGGAGCGAGCACGCGTCGCGCCTCGTAGTGCAGCGAGACCAGATTGGCATAGAGATACACGTACGGGTGGCCGAGCCCATCAAGGTACTCCCACGCTTCGCGCTGTTCCGGCCGGAAGACAAAGCGGGTGTTCGAATTGTTCTGCAGATCCCCGCCGAAGTAGAAGCGCAGAGCATCGAACCCCGGCCAGGCGATGCAGGCGATCACCAGCGCGATCGACGGCAGTCGCATGATCCAGCGCTGCCTGTCAGCCCACTCCCACATGGTCCCGAGCGCGATCCCGCCGAACATCGACACGAACGGCAACATGCCCAGCGTGCGCCGGTACTGTCCATCGAGCACCAACCCCGCCGCGACAAGCAGACCGACGATGCTCATGCCGCCGATCAGCACGACGGGATCGCGTCGGTAGCGAAACAGCGCCACGACGAACCCGATCATCGCCAGATACGCCGCGACGTTCCCAAGTGGCGGTTGCGCGCCGAGTCCGTCGATGCCGTCGCGATAATGCGTCGGCGAGCTCACCAGCCGGAAGTAGAAGCGACGGATATTCTTGCCGACGAGTTGCGCCCGCTCGGGTAACGACTCGACGACGGCGTAGCGGCACGCCTCATCACGCTTTTCAGGCGGAACATCGACGCACCGATCGTGCCTGCTTTGCGAGAAGACGTAGATGTTATGAAATCGCTGATCGTAATGATGCGCCGGATCTCGGGCGTATGAGATCAGCGGTCTCGCGCCGAGCAACGTGCAGGCGGCAAGGATCGCGATCAGCAACGCGTCGCGCAGCAGCGTTGTCCGTCGCTGTTGAGCAGCCTGTACGACGAGCCATCCGGCGAGGTAGATGCCGACGCACCCGGCGGAGACGATCACCGTCTGATACACCCAGATGCTGACGCCGAGCAGGAGGCCCGACGCCGCAAACCACCCCCACGTGCGCCGCTTGAACCCGACCTGCAGACAAAGCAGCGCGGCCAGTTCGATCGTCGGCCAGCCGGTCACGGGCACGCCGATGCGACTCAGCTGGATGTGCCACAGCGAGAGCGTCAGAAGCAGCGCGCCGCAGATGGCCGATCGCGTGCCCGCGACGTTACGGAAGACGGCGTACGCCAGCGGAATCGCCGCGATGCCGAGGATTGCGACGGGCAGTCGGATGCCAAGCACTCCCGCGCCCAGCACCTTGACGAACGGCGCTTCGAAGTAGTTGATGGCGTTCGGATAGCCGCCCGAAAGCGGCGAGAACGGCCCGACCCACCCGTGCTGCGCGATCCGCTGCGCTTCGAGCGTGTTGTTCGCTTCGTCGCCGTGAAACCCAAACGGCAATGTCGTGAGATGCCACAGCCCGATCACCGCGGCAAGGCCGGTGATCGCAACTACGACCCAGAGTTCCCAACGGTTGGTCAGCCAGCGTCGAATCAGCGGCGCAGACACGACGGGCGCGCCTGGCAGCCGGTTGAAGCTTCGTTCCGTCTCGATCACCCGCTAGAATAACGACAGTCGCACACGCAGGGACTAAGAAGAACCCTCATTCCGCCCGCGAGAGTCGATTCAATCTCGATCCGGCCTCATTCGACGAACAGCGGCGCCATCCCGCGCTTCTCGACGAGCGCGCGCATCTCCGTCTCGGCCGGCGCGGCGGCATAGCGTGACGCAGCATCGAACACCTTCGGCAGTAGCGTCAGATCGCCGGCGGTGTTGAGGAAGAAGCCGTCACGGCCGAGCACATAGCCGACGGCGCGATCGATGTCGCCCTGCTCCGTCAGCGGCTCATACCAGGTGCCGTGCGTGTGCTCTTTCTCGTTCCACGGACCAAGCGTGATGCCCTTGATCGTCTGCATCGCGATCCCGCGCGCGCGGCACGTCGTCGACAGGGTTTCGAAGTCGGCGACGTACTGCGCGTTCTGCATCATCGTGTAGTTGTACGGCAGGAGCACCGAGTCGAACGGAAAACGTTCGAGGCTGCGGGCGTGCTGCGCCGCGACGATCAATCCGTGCCCGGTGACGCCGATGAACCGCGTCATCCCTTTCTCCCGCGCCTCGATCGCCCATTCGAGCACGCCGCCAGGCGCGAACGCCGTCTGCCACTCGTCCTCAGCGACGAGGTTGTGCAACTGCACGAGGTCGACATGATCCGTCTGCAGCCGCTCGAGCGAGTGTTCGAACTGCGCCTTCGCCTTCTCATATGTGCGCTCACTCATCTTCGTCGCAAGAAAGAACTTGTCGCGATGCTCCGGCATCCAGGCGCCGACGCGCCGTTCGCTGCGCCCGTAGCTCGCTGCCGTGTCGATGTGGTTGATGCCGTGCTCGAAGAGCAGTTCGAGCGTACGCGCGCCCTCCTCTTCGCTCGCGCCCCAGAGCGCCGCCGCCCCGAAGATCGTCCGCTTGCTCTCGTGCCCGGTGCTGCCGAACGGTTGCGTGGGGATCATCGCGCGCTCCTTGCAGAATGCGTCATTGTGGGTCGATTTCGCGAACGCGTTGACCGGTCGACGTTACGCCGCGCGACGAAACCGAGCGGGAGATTGGCGCCCAATCGTTCGTCTCGTCAGGGCTGAAGCGCGCCGCTACTGCTTGACGATGTTGTAGATGGGCATGATGTCCGGCTGGCCGACATCGATGTTGTTCTTCGCGAGAATCGGCATCAGGATCGCGCCGAACGCGTCGAAGTCCGCCTGCGAGTCCCATACATCGAAGACCATCAAGTGATCGTCGGGGCCGAAGGCGCTGTGATAGGAGCGGCCCTTCGGGTTGTCGGCGCCCGCTGCCTTGAGTTGCTTCATGATCTCGCCGTACTGCTTCGTGTTCATCGACTTGGGTGAGAAGTATGCGCCGATCGCCATGTTGGTTCTCCTGCCTCGCGTCTCGCGGCGGCCGGCCGCGGATGTGGGTTCGTATCATCTTCCCGCCGCAGCGTGGTGAGATCAATGTGTGTGCCGTCGACGCGTGGACGATGCCCAACACCGATGCCCTACTGGCCACGCGCGGGCGCAAAGCTCGACGATAAGCAGGAGCCTCGCGCGAGCTATACTGCCGGCATGGCAATCCGAAAAACGGGCAAAGTTGTCGGTCGCCGGGCCAAGCCGGATCATTCCCCCCCGGAAGAGCTTTGGCGCGAGATGAATGTCTTGTTTCGCTCCATCCCCGAAACGGAGCGCGCGCGCATGCCACGCGACGCCGCCAAGAACTTCGACCACTACGTCGATGGCACGACGCGGCAGGACTGATTGGCCGCGATTTTCATAGATTCGTCGTTCTATGTCGCCATGATCGACGATCGTGACGACCTTCATTCAGTGGCCCAAGCGGCCTTCGCCGATCTACTGACGCGGCCGGACAAATCGTTCGTGACGAGCGATATCGTGCTCGCCGAGGTGCTCACGTACTTCTCCCGATATGACAAACGGTCTCGCGCGTTCGCAGCCGAACTCGCTACACGAGTTCTCGCCGACCCAAACATCTCGGTGGTCGAGTTCGATCGCGAACTTCTCGTCCGTAGTGTCGGGCTATACGCCGAGCGTCTCGACAAGCAGTACAGCATTGCCGACTGCTCTTCGATGATCATCTGTACGGACCATGGCATCCGTCAAATTCTCACTCACGATCATGACTTCGAACAAGAAGGCTTCGTGATCCTCCTCTGAGCTCCGACGCCGACGCTAGATCCGGTACTGATGCGGGCCGAAGTCCGCTTCGTAGAACGGCGCGACGCTGTCGCCGCGACGGATGATGCGGTTGATCGCTTTGCGGTCATCGTCGGTGATCTCGACGTCGAGCGCCTTCATGTTGTCGTCGTACTGCTCCATGGTGCGCGGGCCGATGATCGGCGCCGTGACGCCGGGCTGGTGCAGCACCCACGCCAGCGCCAGCTGCGACAGCGTGCAACCCTTCTCGTCGGCGATCGGCTGCAGGCCGTCGATGACATCGTAGATGCGATCGTTGAGGCGACGGCGGTAGAGCGGGTTCGACTGATCGGCGAAGCGCGCGCCCTCCGGCGGCTCCTCGCCGCGCTTGTATTTGCCGCTCAGCAGTCCGCCCGCAAGCGGGCTCCACGGGATGATCGCCATGCCGTAGGTCTGCGCCATCGGCAACAGCTCGCGCTCGATGCGGCGGTCGAGCAGGTTGTACGGCGGCTGCTCGCAGATGAAGCGGCTCGTGCCCATCTCCTTCGCGACGTAGTACGCCTCGGTCAGCTGCCACGCCGAGAATGTGCTGCTGCCGATGTAGCGCACCTTGCCGGCGCGGATCAGGTCGTCGAGCGCACGCAGCGTCTCGTCGATCGGAATGTCTGACTGCGGCCGGTGGATCTGGTAGAGGTCGATCCAGTCCGTCTTCAACCGCCGCAGGCTCGCCTCGCACTGCTCGATGATGTGACGGCGGCTGTTGCCCTGCATGTTCGGGTCTTCGTTGCCCATCACGCCGTGCACTTTCGTCGCAAGCACGACGTGATTGCGCCGGCCGTTGCGGGTCAGCGCCTCGCCGGTCACTTCTTCGCTACGGCCGATGCTGTAGACGTTCGCGGTGTCGATGAAGTTCACGCCCTGATCGATCGCCTTGTCGATGATGGCGTAGGAGTCGTCCGGGTTCGTCTTGCCGCCGAACATCATGCAGCCCAGGCAGAGGCTGCTCACCTTGACGCCGGTGCGGCCGAGGGGTCGAAGTTCCATATCGATATCTCCATTCCGTCGCTGCTGGGGGGATAGAGACATGGTACGCCCGCGCATTCGTACGCAACAGTCACGCAGTCGGGCGGCTAACCACAGAGGCACAGCGGTTTGTGGGGATCGTGACGAAGGCTATGTCGCCGACTCTTGGCACTTTGGCGCACCGCAAAACAGGTCTCTCCCGGATGGCTAACCACAGAGTTTTCATGAGGCGGTGGCGCCTCACCCTGCCGATGAAAACCAAGCTCCGTGGCGACCGAGCAACCTAACCCCCAGCCCCTTCCCGACGCGGGAAGGGGAGTTCCATTCTGTGGCCTCTGTGTCTCTCTGTGGTGAGCTATTTCGACCCAAGCGATACGATGCCACAGATGAACGTCGAACTGCGCGCCGTGCGTCGCGCCGAACTCGAGCAGGTGTACGATCTGCTCGCGATCGCGTTTCCGGAAGCCTCGCGCGAGATGTTCGTCGCCCAGACGGAGCGCGATTCGACGTTTCGCCTCCGTCACGGACGCGTCGCCGTCGATCACGGCGGGCGTATCGTCGGCTACGTGCGCGTCTTCGCCCGGACGATGCTCGTGCGCGGCCTGCCGATCGCGGCCGGCGGTATCGGATCCGTCGCGACGGCGCCGGACGCGCGCGGCGACGGCATCGCTACAGCGCTGCTCGAAGACGCGATCGAGGCGATGCGTCGCGACGCCATCGCGATCTCATTCCTCTTCACCGGCATCCCTGCCTTCTACGGCCGCCTCGGCTACGAGATCGTCCGCCAGCCGTATTTTCAGGCGACTCGAAGCGAGATCATCGCCGCGCGGACAGGATCGTACTACAACGCACACTTGATCGATCTGTCGAAAGATCTGCCGCAGCTAGTGGCGATGCATCGTCAAGCCCTGGCCGGCGCGACCGGGGCGATCGCGCGCACGAAGAGCCGATGGCTCGACGCTAGGTGGTGGCTGAACGAGTCCGGCGCGCATACGGTTATCGCGTCTCGCGACGGCGCGCGGGTCGCGTACCTGCGCTCGCGCTGCCGCGGCTACGGCCACGAAATCCTTGAAGCGGAGTGCCGTCCGGGGCACGCGCGCGCGATCACCGAACTCGTCGAGATGGCCGCCCTGCGGCCGTGTGACTGCGGTGACGTTTTCGTCGCCCTCGCGCCAGACGCCCACCCGCTATCGTCGGCACTACGCCTCCTGCCATCGACGACGGAGACCACCGACGTCCGCTACCCCATGATGATGCGCTTCATCGCCGAGGACGCGCTACGCACCGCACTTCCTGACGCCGACGCTGTCAGCATCGGCGCACGCTTCCCGAACGCCGAGATGCGATTCTGGAACAGCGACCGGATCTAGGAGCGGGTGATTGTCCTCGTGCGGCCGAGATTCGAATCTCGATGCCTCTCAGCAGTCGAATTACGGCCAATATCATCCATCAAGAAAACGGCGGATCTCCTCACGCTCACCACATCAAGCGACTATAATCGCCGTCTGAGAATGCTGAGTCGAGAACGCCGCGGGCCACTTTACATACGCGTAGAACGCGCGATCGAGATCCCGATGCTCGGGCTTTCACTTGCCGTCCTGCCGCTATTCATCACGCCCTACGTCGCCGACCTCCCACCGGCCATGGACCGGGCATTCTGGCTGGCCGGGATCGTCATCTACTTCGCGTTCGTCGCCGAGCTCGTGGTGATGACCTATCTCGCGCCGGATCGCGTCGGACACCTCCGCCGCCACTGGTACGAAGTGCCGATCGTCGTCGTCCCGTTCTTACGTCCTCTGCGCGTACTCCGATCCGCGCGGGCGCTTCGCGCATTGCGGGCGATGCGGCTGCTCGCCTTCGCGACGCGCGCAAGCGGCGCAGTCCAGTATGTCCTCCAGAGGCACGGTCTCCAGTACGTGCTGCTCGGCGGAGCCGTGCTGTACGTTCTCTCCGCGGCGATGGTCACAGTCTTCGAGCGAGAGAGCGGCGGCAACATTCACACCTTCCCTGATGCTCTCTGGTGGGGTGTCACCACGATGGCGTCGCTGAGAAACGACGATGCATTTCCGGTCACTCGCGCAGGGCGCTTCGTAGCGGTGTTCGTCGCCCTCCTCGGACTCTCGCTGGTCAGCATCATCACGGCGAACATCGCAGCATTCCTGCTGCGCGGCGATCGGCGCGATCAAGCGGCCATCGACGACGTTCTTCTCCAGCTTCAGAGAATCGAGACTCAGTTAGCATCCCTGACAGAGCGCATCGCTCCCGACACGCGAGCTCAACACGACAACGGTCGCGACCCCGACCTCCAATCGATCCCGGCCTCGCCCGGCACTCCTTAACCCGACGATAACGTCGCTTAATCACCCGATAATCCTCGCGCTGCAACATGCCCGTGTGAGCAACGATGTGCGGCTGGAACAGGTGAGCAAGCGGACGTACCGCATCGCCAACGCTCGCACATCTCACACGCTCGCTGCGGCGAGCAGACCGGAGCGCGCGCGATTCGCCGCGGCGATACCGCAGCCGTCTCGCATCCCGCTCCTCGGCAGGTTCGCCACCGGCGAGCAGCGCCGGACGCGTCCAGGCGCGACGGGAGACGAGGCGTAACCCGGTCGACAAGCCCTCCCTCGGACGGCCCGGTGCGACGCCGGGCCACCCTCGAAGAGCCACGTATGCCCGACGTGGCTCTTCTTCTTTGTCCTCCCCAATCCGTCGGTACGATCATCGGCTCGTTTGTTTCAGCGCCGTGACAGGCGGCTGCGACACCGTCGTCGCAACATATCTGCAGCACCATCGCCAACAGCCACCAGACATACTGGAACTGTCGCGTGACGCACGCCCGAAGTGGCCGGCGCGATCGATGTTGGGACAGGAAGGGACGCATGAAATCTGCAGCACCGTTCATCATGGGACTCATCGGCATGCTCGCCGGCGCCGCGCTCGTCGGCGGTATCGTCTGGGCGCGCGACGACAACAGCAGCAGCCCAAAGCCGTCGGCCGTCGCGAACACGCCCGCTGCGACGCAAAGCACAACCGATAGCGGCGCGAAAAACACGAGCAGCAGCGCCGCCATCAGCTCGTCATCGGACTTCACCGCGCTGTATGACGCCGTGCGGCCATCCGTCGTGCGCATCACCACGGGCACGCAAAGTAGTGGCCCATTCGACCAGCAGAGCGGCGGCCTCGGCTCCGGCATCGTGCTGGACAGCACGGGCGACATTCTGACGAACTATCACGTCGTCAACGGCTTCGATAACGTCACCGTCACCTTCTCCGACGGCACCGTCGCCAGCGCCAACGTCGTCGGCAAGGATCCCGGCGACGACACCGCCGTCGTCAGGGTAAACAACCTCACGGACACGAGCGTCCTCAAGCCGGCGAAGCTCGGTGACTCGGCGCAAGTGAAGATTGGATCCGTCGTCGCCGCTATCGGCAACCCGTTCGGCCTCGATGGCAGCTTCACGACGGGCGTAATCAGCGGCCTCGACCGCACGCTGCAGTCGAGCAGCGACGGCCGTCCGATTCGCGGCCTTCTGCAGACCGACACGGCCGTCAACCCCGGCAACTCCGGCGGCGCGCTGATCGACCTGCAGGGCGAAGTCATCGGCATCAACACCGCGATCGAAAACCCGAGCGGCAACTCCTTCGCCGGCGTCGCCTACGCGGTGCCGATTAACACACCGAAGCGCTATCTTGCGCAGCTCACGTCCGGCACGACGATCAGCCACGCCCGTCTCGGCATCGCCGGCAAGACGCTGACCGCCGATGACATGAAGCAGCTCGGCGTCGACCACGGCGTCGGCGTCGCGACGGTCGATCGCGGGAGCGCCGCCGAGAAGGCCGGCATCAAGTCGTCGTCGAACGGCACGGGCGATGTCATCCTCGAGATCGACGGCCGGCGCGTGACGAAGTTCGAAGACGTCGCCGACTACATCGACACGAAGGCCGTTGGCGACACCGTCCAGCTCAAGATCCACCGCGCCGGCAGCGACATCGACATCACGGCGAAGTTGATGTCGTGGGACTCGTCGGCGTAACCGGCGGCGAACGCAGCAGTTCTCTCCGCGGATGTGGTGGGTGGTACCGAGACGGAAGCGGAGTTGAAGGAGGGTCGCGCAATGCGCGACCCTCTTTCGTTTTCAATCAGGATGAAACTCGGGCCTACGCCGAAGCGGGCGTCGCGGGCAAGTATTCCGGGCGCGACGACTCGAACGAGGTGATGTCGGGTTCGTTCTGGAGCGTCAGGCCGATGCCGTCGAGGCCGTTGAGCAGGCAGTGCTTGATGAACGGATCGATCTCGAACTCGCGCGACTTGCCGTTGCCCAGCGTCACCGTCTGCGTCTCCAGATCGACCTCCATCTCCCAGCCGGGCGAGTCCTCGGCGCGGGCGATGAGGCGGTCGATGCTGTCCTGAGGGAGCTCGACGGTGAGCAGGCCGATCTTCGCGCAGTTGTTGCGGAAGATGTCCGCAAATGACGGCGCGATGATCGCCCGGAGGCCCATCTGTTGCAGCGCCCACGGCGCGTGCTCGCGCGATGAGCCGCAGCCGAAGTTCGGCCCCGTGACGAGAATCTCGGCGCCGTCATAGCGGTGATCGTTCACGACGAAGTCCGGACCCTTACGCCACTCATCGAACGCGAACTCGCCGAAGCCGGTGCGTTCGATGCGCTTGAGGTACTTCGCAGGGATGATCTGATCCGTGTCGACGTCGGCGCGCGGCAGCGGCAGCACCTTGCCGTGAATCTTCTTGACGGGCTCCATCAGTCGTTCCTCCACTCGCGGATATCGACGAAGTGGCCGGCGATCGCGGCCGCGGCCGCCATCTGCGGGCTGACGAGATGCGTCCGGCCGCCGCGTCCCTGCCGCCCCTCGAAGTTACGGTTCGAGGTCGATGCGCAGCGCTCGCCCGGCAGCAAGAAGTCGGGATTCATGCCCAGGCACATCGAGCAGCCGGCGTCGCGCCACTCGAACCCAGCATCGACGAAGATTCGGTCAAGACCTTCACTCTCCGCCTGCGCCTTCACAAGCCCGCTGCCGGGCACGACCATCGCCTGCACGCTCTTCGCGACATTGCGCCCGCGCACGACGCTCGCAGCCGCACGCAGATCCTCGATCCGCCCGTTCGTGCACGAGCCGAGGAAAACGCGATCGAGCGCGATGTCCTCGATCGCCGTCCCCGCCTTGAGGTCCATGTACGTCAGCGATCGCTCGGCGAGCTCCTTCGCGCGCGGATCAGACATTGTCTCCGGATCCGGGACGCGGCCCGTTACCGGCACACTCTGCGCCGGCGTCGTGCCCCACGTCACGCACGGCTCGATCTCCTCGCCACGCAGTTCGAGGTGTTCGTCGAATTGCGCATCATCGTCGGTCGGCAGCGCGCGCCACGAATCGAGTGCGCGCTCCCACTCGGCGCCCTTGGGCGCGAACGGGCGGCCTTCGACGTAGGCGAACGTCGTGTCGTCTGGCGCCACGAGCCCGGCGCGCGCGCCCGCCTCAATCGACATGTTGCAGACCGTCATCCGGCCTTCCATTGAGAGCGCGCGGATCACGTCGCCTCGATACTCGATCACGTGCCCGATGCCGCCGGCGACGCCGATCTTGCGGATGATCGCGAGGATCACATCCTTCGCAGTCACGGCTTCGTGCAACGAGCCGCTGACTTCGATCGACATCGTCTGCGGCGTCGCCTGCGACAGCGTCTGCGTCGCCAGCACGTGCTCGACCTCCGACGTTCCGATGCCGAACGCCAGCGCGCCGAATGCGCCATGCGTCGACGTATGGCTGTCGCCGCAGACGATCGTCATACCCGGCTGCGTCAGCCCTTGCTCGGGCCCGATGATGTGGACGATGCCCTGCCGCACGTCGGTGTGCATGAACGTCGGCACACCGAACTCCTCGCAGTTCGCGCGGATCGTCTCCACCTGCTGCACCGAAAGCGGATCCGCCCACGGCTTGTCACGATCGATCGTCGGCACGTTGTGATCGACCGTCGCGAGCGTCAGATCCGGTCGCCGCACCCTGCGCCCACTGAGCCGCAGCCCCTCGAACGCCTGAGCGGACGTCACTTCGTGCACGAGATGCAGGTCGATGTAGAGCAGGTCCGGCTTGCCCTGTTCGCGTCGAACAAGGTGCGCCTCCCAGATCTTCTCGGACAGTGTCTTTGGCATGATTCTTTCTCTTCCCAGGCGGCTAAGCGGCCTCGATATAGTCATCGAGGTGGACGTACCGCGGCAGCTTGCGAATACCTCGTTGACCCGCGACGGTGAGCTGCTCCGGATTGACGTTCGCAATACGCGAAAACGCTTCGTCATTACCAACGATCACATCGCAGCGATCGAGTACGGCGCACGCGACGATTAAGGCATCCGGCAGTTTCATGCCGGTCGCGGCCCGCACCTCGGCCGCCGTCACGATCACGGCGCGCGTGATCTGCGAAAGCGTGATCCCGCGAGTCGCCTCCGTCAGCGCCATGACGCGCCGTCGTCGGAGCTCATTCTGTGTACGGATCGGGCGAACAAGAAGCTCCAGCTGCACGATTGCGGACAGCGGAGCTTCTCGTTCACCTCTTAACACGGAGCCGAACGCATCATCGACCACTTGAGTGCGCGGGTCATTGCGGGAGAGGTAGTAGATACAACTGCTCGTGTCAAACGAAATCCGGACGGCGTCCGCAAGATCGTCGATTAATTGTCGTTGTCCCACGGACGATCCCAACTGTCGCGCTCGGCCCGAACCCAGGCGTCGATCTTTTCCTTCGTACTCCACGCCGGATCGCTGATGGAGCCAGCAAGCCGTTTGTGCAGTTCCTCGCCATACAGCCGTTTCTCAAGCACGATGTGATCCTGTTCGAGCCAGAGATCGAGTTCGTCGCCCGGCACGAGGCCGAGGTGACGTACCATCACGACCGGCAGGGTAATCTGGTTCTTCGTGCTCATCCTCGTAACCTCGTGATGCGGCAGGATCTCGATCTCGGGATCTGCGCCGTACTCGAGAATCGCCTCGCCTATCCTATGCGTGGTGCCTTCGTGCTCTTCCATGCTCCACCTCCTTGGTATCAAGGTAATATACCAAGGCACACCGATCTTTATCAAGTACAGTAGCAGTTCCCTTTACGACGCCACGATCGGCTCCGTCCGCGACCCGGACGCTACCGCCAGCATGCGGTTCAATGCATTCATGTACGCCTTCGCGGAGGCGACGATAATATCGGTGTCGGCGCTGCGGCCGACGTAGCTGCGCCCGCCCGCTTCGACGCGAATCGTCACTTCGCCCTGCGCGTCGATGCCCTCCGTGACGCTCTTGACCGCGAATTCTGTCAGTTCGTTATCCACGCCGACGATCCGGTTGATCGCGCGATACACGGCATCGACCGGCCCGGTGCCCAGCGCGGCGTCGGCCTTGACGGATCCATCCGGGCCGATCAACCGCACACTGGCCGTCGGCGATGCGTGATCGCCGCACGACACCTGGACGAAGTCGAGGTGATACAGCTCGGTCGCCGTCCGCAGCTTGTCGGCGACGATTGCTTCCAGGTCGCGGTCATCGATCTCGGCCTTCTTGTCTGCCAGCTCCTTGAAGGCCAGGAACGCGCGCGACAGCTCTTCCTCCGTCAGGTCGTAGCCCAACTCCTCCAGCCGCGACTTGAAGCCGTGGCGGCCGGACACCTTGCCCAGCACGATCTCGCCGCCACCGGAGGGCCAGCCGATGTCCTTGGCGTCCATGATCTCGTACGTCTGGCGCATCTTCAGCACGCCGTCCTGGTGGATGCCGGATTGATGGCGGAACGAGTTGGCGCCGACGATCGCCTTATTTGGCTGCAGGCTCATCCCCGTCAGCGTCGAGACGAGGCGGCTCGTGCGGTACAGCTCCTTCGTGTTGATGTTCGTCCCGACGCCCAGATAGTCGCCGCGCGTCTTGATCGCCATCGCCACTTCTTCGAGCGCGGCGTTGCCCGCGCGTTCGCCGATGCCGTTGATGCACGTCTCAATCTGCCGCGCGCCCGCCCGCACCGCCGCCAGCGAGTTCGCGACCGCCAGCCCGAGATCGTTGTGGCAGTGCACGGAGATCCGCGCCTTGTGGATGTTCGGCACGTGCTCCTTGATATCGTTCAGGAACGCGACGAACTCTTCCGGCACGGTGTAGCCCACGGTGTCGGGGATGTTCACCGTCGTCGCGCCCGCCTCGATGCACTGCTCGAGCATCCAGTAGACGAAGTCGCGATCGCTGCGCGTCGCATCCATCGGACTGAACTCGACATCGCTGCAATAGCCGGCGGCGCGCGCCACCATCGTGCGCGCCATCTCCAGCACCGTCTCTTTGTCCTTCGCCAGCTGATGCATGATGTGGATGTCGCTGCTGGACAGGAAGACGTGAATCCGCGGCTGAACGCCGCCCTTCACTGCGTTCCAGCAGGCATCGACCGCATCCGGATCGGCGTGCGCCAGCCCAGCGATCTGCGAGCCCTTGATCTCGCGCGCGATCGCTTCGACGGCTTCGAAGTCGCCCGGGGATGTCCGCGGGAAGCCCGCCTCGATGATGTCGACGCCGAGCTTCTCAAGCTGCTTCGCGATCTCCATCTTGTCGGCGGCGGTCAACGCGACGCCGGGCGATTGCTCGCCGTCACGCAGGGTCGTATCGAAGATCAGTACCTTTTCCATGTATCGCTCCGGTTCCACGCTCGCCACGGGGCGAGCACAACATGATGCTCTGTTCCGTGCCGGCCCTCCCTCCGCGTCGCGGATGAGGGCCGCGGAAGTGTGAGCGAACCACATCGTTCGGGATGCATGGAATCAGTCGTCATCTTCTCAAACCACATCGTCGCAGGTCCCGTTGGGCTTCACCGCTTCAACGGCCCATGTCCCCTTCGTCAGTGTCGCGACGTACACCCGCACTGCCTTCGTAAACGGTGTCTTTGACGTCGTGTACGTGTACTCGACGCAGTTGCGCGCCGTCACCGACTGCTTCTTCTGATCTGACGTCACGGCCAGCGACCGGATCGTCCCCGTGCCTACGCCGTTGATCGACGTGCCCTCGGGCAGCCGTCCGCCCGCGCGCTCCTGCTCGAAGAACTGCACGACGGCGCTCGCCGACTGGCCGTCGTACTTGCGCGGATTGCTCGATCCACCGCAGGCCGCCAGCGTCGCCATTCCCAGCGAGGCACAGAATACAAACAGCCAGATCGCCCGCATGTGCATCGCTCAGCGACTCTTCTTCAACCAGGCCATCATGCCGCGCAGCTCCGCGCCGACGGTCTCGATCGGATGCTCGGCGTTGATCCGCCGCAGCGCGTTGAAACTCGGCCTCCCCGCCTGGTTCTCCAGGATCCACTCCTTCGCGAAGGTGCCATCCTGGATCTGACCCAGCACCTTCTTCATGTTCTCCTTCACGTGAGCGTCGACGACAACCGGCCCGCGCGTGTAGTCGCCGAACTCGGCGGTGTCGCTGATCGAGTAGCGCATGTACTCCATGCCGCCTTCGTACATCAGGTCGACGATCAGCTTCAGCTCGTGCATGCATTCGAAGTACGCCAGCTCCGGCTGGTAGCCTGCCTCGACCAGCGTCTCGAACGCCGCTTTCACGAGCGACGTCGTGCCGCCGCACAGCACCGACTGCTCGCCAAACAGATCTGTCTCCGTCTCTTCCTTGAACGTCGTCTCGAGCACGCCGGCGCGCGTCGCGCCGATGCCGCAGGCGTACGCCATTGCGATCTGCTTCGCGTTCTCGGTCGCGTTTTGGTGGACGGCGATCAACGCCGGCACGCCGCCGCCTTCGGTGTACACGCGTCGTACGAGATGGCCGGGCCCCTTCGGCGCAACCATCGTCACATCTACGTCGTCCGGCGTCTTCACCTGGTCGTAATGCACGTTGAAGCCGTGCGCCCACATCACCATGTTGCCCGGCTTGAGGCCATCGGCTATGTGCCCGTAGTAGATCTCCTTCGCCACCTGATCCGGCGCCAGGATCATGATGATGTCGGATTCCTCGGCGACCTCACGCACGGTGCCGACGCGCAGTCCCGCGTCCTCCGCCGGCTTCCACGACTTCGACCCCGGATACAGCCCGACGAGCACGTCGCAGCCGCTGTCCTTGAGGTTCATCGCGTGCGCGTGGCCCTGGCTCCCGAATCCGATCACGCCGATCGTCTTGCCCTTGAGCAGCGACATGTCAGCGTCTTTGTCGTAGTACATCTGTGGCATGCGTTGGTGTTCCTGTCCCGGCTACTACTCGCCCCCGGCGATGTTGATGCGTGTGCGACCCGTCGCCCATCGCGGCAGTCAGATCAAACTCCCGACTTTCGGCTTGCCTTCGCCGGCCGAGCGATAGTGGCGGTACTGGCCGTTCTGCGCGGGCGCCGTCACGGTCGATGTGCCGCCGCGCACCATCGCCACGCGGCCGGTGCGCACCAGCTCCTTCAGCCCGAACGGCGTCAGCATGCCGATCAGCGCGTCGATCTTCTCCTCCGTGCCGGTCGTCTCGATGACGAGTGAGTCGGCGGCGACGTCGACGATCTTCGCGCGGAAGACGTCGACGATCTCGATCACGGCGCCGCGGTTCTCTCGCGTCGTCGCGATCTTGATCAGCGCCAGCTCCCGTGCGATCACCTGCTGGTCGCTGACGTCCGTGATCTTGACGACCTCGATCACCTTGTACAGTTGCTTCGTCACCTGCTCGATGTCGTTCGACGCGCCATCGACGGTGAAGGTCATGCGCGACAGCCCGGCCACTTCGCTGTGCCCGACGGTAAGACTCTCGATGTTGAAGCCGCGTTGCCGCCATTTGCTGGCGATCTTGTTGAGCACGCCCGGCCGGTTCTCGACCAGCGCGACGATCGTGTGCAGTCTGCCGCTCATCGCGCGTACTCCGGTTCTCCGACCTTCGGCTGGTCGATCGTGTCCGACAGGCTGACGCCGGGCGGCATCATCGGATAGCAGTCCTCGACTTCCTCCACCTCGAAGTCGATCAGCACCGCGCCCGGATGACGCAGCGCCGCTTCGATCGACGACTCGACCATCGACTTCTCGGTGACGCGCATCGCGCTGATGCCCATGGCCTCGGCGATTTTCACGAAATCCGGCTGGAACATCCGCACCGCCGACAGGTTGTGGTCGTAGAACTTATCCTGCCACTGCCGCACCATGCCGAGATAGTGGTTGTTGATGATCGCGAACTTGATCGGCAGCTCGTACTCGGTGCAGAGCGCGAGCTCCTCCATCGTCATCTGGAAGCCGCCGTCGCCGCAGAACGCCCACACTGTGTCGTGCGGCCGGGCGAACTGCACGCCGATGGCGGCCGGCACTTCGAATCCCATGGTCCCGGCTCCGCCCGACGTGACGAACGAGTACGGGTTGTCGCTCCAGAAATACTGCGCCGCCCACATCTGATGCTGGCCGACGCCCGTCGCGTAGTACGCCTTCGGCCCCGACATCTCGTAGATCTTGTTGATCACGTACTGCGGCACGATGCGATCGCTCTCCGGGATCGTGATCGACGGATGCTTCTCTCGCATGTCCCGGAACCAGCCGCGCCACTCGTCGTGACGGGCAGGCTGGACGTGCGGGATCAGCTGCTGCAAGACCGTGCGCACGTCGCCGACGATCGGGATCATCGTCTTGACGTTCTTCCCGATCTCCGCCGGATCGATGTCGATGTGGATGATCTTCGCGTTCGGCGCGAAATCCTTGAGCGATCCCGTGACGCGATCGTCGAAGCGCATGCCGATGCCGATTACCAGATCCGCTTCCTGGATGCCCATGTTGTTCCAGTACATGCCGTGCATCCCCGGCATCCCCATATTCAGGTCGTGCGATCCCGGCATGCCGCCCAGACCGAGCAGGGTCGTGATCACCGGGATCTGCGCCTTCTCCGCCAGCTCACGCAGTTCATCCGCGGCGCGCGAGATGACGACGCCGTGGCCGGCGAGGATCAGTGGCTTCTGCGACTCATCGATCAGTTGCGCCGCTTTCTTCACCTGCTGCGGATGCCCCTGCATCTTCGGCTGGTAGCCGGCGATATCGACGTGATCGGGGTACACGAACTCGCACAACGCCTGCTGCACATCGCGCGGGATGTCGACGAGCACCGGCCCCGGCCGCCCCGTCGTCGCGATGTGAAACGCTTCGGCGATCGTTGGCGCGATGTCCTCGACATCGAGCACGAGCCAGTTCTGCTTGACGATCGGGATCGTGATGCCTGTGATGTCGGCTTCTTGGAACCCGTCGCGGCCGAGCAGCCACGACACCACCTGGCCGGTGATGCACACCAGCGGCACCGAATCCATCCATGCGTTGGCGATGCCCGTGACGAGATTCGTCGCGCCGGGCCCGGACGTCGCCCAGACGACTCCGGCTTTGCCGCTGACGCGGGCGTAGGCATCGGCCGCGTGCGCGGCGCCCTGCTCGTGACGCGCGAGAATGTGCTTGACGTCGGGATACTTATGCAGCGCGTCGTACATCGGCAGGTTCGCGCCACCGGGGTAGCCGAAGATGAATTCGACGCCCTCCTTGCGCAAACACTCCATGATGATCTCTGCGCCGTTGATCTTGGTCATTTCGCTGCTCCTCATCATCTTCCCCGCCACGGGCCGATGTCGATCGTGTCTGGTGGGTCCCGTCCCCTTCGGCTGCGAGCGCGCGGCGAGGGGCGTTAGAGCGGAAGGCTCGGCAGGCCGAGCACGAGAAGCTCAAGCGCTACCGGCACGAGGGAGCGCGCTACGTCGCGGTCGCGGTGAATCCGCGTGGCGGATGCCGCGACCGGTAGAACCTCCAGAGGAGCTGCGTTGTAGTTCATCATGTCCACTTTGGCGGAACCATCCGCCATTCAAGTCTCGGCATCCGCAGGCTAACAAAAAACCCGTCCACTAAAGGGACGGGTAAACCCGCGGTGCCACCCTTCTTCCCTGCCGAAACAGGGCTCTCGGAGCGAAGTAACGGTCGCGACCCGGTCGAAGCTGAGTCGCCCATCGCGACCTCACCCCGACAGCTCAGCGCTGAGTTCGATTCGTGCCTGCCGCCGGTCTTCCACCTGCACCGGCTCGATTGGGGCCGCATCCGAATCTACTGCTGCGCGTCCACGCTGCGTATGTGACTGGCAGTATAAAGATGACGTAACAGCGGTGTCAACTCGATCCGTCGTCTCACGCGTGAGGATTCACCGAGGATCCGTTCCGCGGACAAGCCCTTGTCTCCGACAAGACGCGGATCCCTGGCGGCCGCCACGACACCCGCAATCGGCGGACGCCAATCGGCGGACGCCAATCTCATATCCGCGGCGCGCTTCATCCGCTACGCTCGTGTGCGACCGGCGATGTAGTGCGAGGTGCCTTAGTGAGACGGACGATCGTGAGGGCGGCCGCGGTAGGCGGACTTCTTGTGGCGGGCGTTCTCGCACACGCATGCGGCGGCGGTGGCGGCGCGACCAAGACGGCAACTCCGGCGCCGACACCGACCCGGCCCGCAGCCGCCGACAACGGCCACACGAGCTACCCGCTCACTGTCACTGACATGCTCGGACGGAGTGTCACCTTCACCTCGGCGCCCAACGTCGTCGCGGCGCTCAGCCCGACGACGGTCGAATACGTCTTCGCCACCGGCGCCCGCAGCCGCACCCGATCCACGGACACGACGTTCCCAGATCTCGCGTCATTCGCCGTGGACGTCGGGCCGGTCACGCAGCCGAACCTCGATCTCGTCGCCGCCCAGAAACCGCAGCTGATCGTCGCCGATGCGACCCTCCAGTCCGGCCTCCGCGGCAAGCTCGAAGCGCTCGGTGTCAACGTCCTGTTCCTTGGCGCGCCCACGTACCGCGATGCCATAGCTCAACTGACGTTGCTCGAGTCCGTGCTCGACAAATCCGTCGATTCGGAGAATGCGGTGGGCAACCTGCGGAGCACGCTTGGCACGACGCAAGCGAGCCTGCCCGCCGCTCAGCCGAAGGTTCTGTTTCTCTACGGCACGCCCGCCGACTTCGTCGCGGCAAAGCCGGCGTCGTACGCCGGCTCAATGCTCGAACTCGTGCAGGGACGGAACGTGATCGGCGAGCAGCCGGACGCCGCGGCGATGCCCGGGTTCGCGAAGCTCACGTTGGCGGAGATCATCGCCGCAAAACCCGACGTCATCGTCGCCGCCAGCACGAAAGCGAACGGGGCACCGACGATATCGAGCGCTATCACGGCCGATTCGGCATGGGCCGATGTGCCGGCCGTGAAGAACAAGCGCGTCGTCGAGGTCGACCCCGTCGTGTCGGTGCAGGTGCCCGGCCCACGCGGCTGGATCGCCATGCAAGCCCTCGCCGCCGCGCTCTACCCGCAGGTGTTTGACCAGCAATAGTCATGCGTAGGGCGCATGCCATCGCCGCGGATGAGAGTCGCCGCTTCTTCGCACGCGTTACGTGAATCGCCTACCCGCGGCGAGCTGACACGCGTCCCGTCGTCTTGCACGGAGAAGCCCGGCGCGCCAACGCGCCGGGCCTCTACCATCTTAACTACGAACCGATCACAAACCAGCTACAGGCGCTCGATGATCGTGGCGGTGCCGATGCCGCCGCCGCAGCACATTACTTCGTGGCCGTAGCGGCCGCCGGTGCGCTCGAGCTCGTTGAGCAGCGTCGTCATCAGACGGGCGCCGGTGCAACCGAGCGGGTGGCCGAGAGCGATGGCGCCACCGTTGACGTTGGTCTTGGCGTGGTCGTATCCGGTCTCCTTCAACCACGCCAGCACGACGGAGGCGAAGGCCTCGTTGATCTCGACGCGGTCGATGTCCTGCATTTTCAGTCCGGCCTTCTTGAGGACGGCGGGCGTGGCGGTGATCGGGCCGGTCAGCATCAGGTGCGGGTCGCTGCCGACGACGGCCTGGGCGACGATGCGGGCGCGCGGCTTGAGGCCGAGCTCCTTCGCCTTTTCCGCGGACATCATCAGTACGGCGGCGGCGCCGTCGGTGATCTGGCTGGAGTTGCCGGCATGGTGCAGGCCGTCTTCGCCGAACGACGGCGCGAGCGAGCCGAGCTTCTCGAGCGTGCTCTCGCGGATGCCTTCGTCGACCTTGAATACGCCCTTGACGCCTTCGTGCTCGACATCGACGCCGAGGATCTCCTTCTCGAATTTGCCAGCGTCGCGCGCGTTCTTGGCGCGATTCTGGCTTTCGAGCGCGAACTCGTCGAGCTGCTTGCGGGTGATGCCCCATTTGCGGGCGATGTTGTCGGCCGAGACGCCCTGCGACGTGAGGTCGTACTCGGTGCGCATGTGCTCGGTGAAGGGGAAGCCGGCGACCTTGAAGTTCGAGCCCATGGGGACGCGCGACATCACTTCGGTGCCGCCGCCGATGGCGATATCGACAACGCCGGCGGCGATCAGGTTGGCCGCGAAGTGAATCGCCTGCTGGCCGGAGCCGCACTGGCGGTCGACCGTCGTGCCGGGCACTTCGATCGGGAAGTCGGCTTCGAGAACGATGTTGCGGCCGATGTTCGCGGCCTGCTCGCCGACCTGGGAGACGTTGCCCCAGACGACGTCGCCGACCATCGCCGGATCGACGCCGGCGCGCGTCACGACTTCGCGCAGAACCTTCGCGCCGAGGGTGACGGGGTGGGTGCCGGAGAGCATGCCGCCTCGGCGGCCCATCGCCGTGCGTACGGCATCTACGATGACTACTTCTGTCGCCAAGGCGGCCTCCTCTTGATGATGCTAGCTGTATCAATTGTGCGTTACATTCTACTCCGATCCTGCTCAATTCGACTAGTGCTGCGGGGAGATTTGCGGAAATCGAAGAGACCTGACCCCCAGCCCCTTCCCGGTGCGGGAAGGGGAGCGCGGGAGGAACCGGTCGCGCTTGTCGCTAACCGGGGGCGCGTTACGATGGCTCGATGAACGATCCCGACCGCAATGCTGCTACTGTGCCGGCGCCGATCGACCCGATGGCGTATTACTTTCAGGATGTCTTGCTGCTCAACAAGAAGGACGCCGTGCGCCTCTATCTGATCCGGCACGGGCAATCGGAGAGCAACCAGGCGCGCGTCGAGGGGCGGCCTTCGGAGTACGACCCGCCGCTGACGAAGGTCGGCGAACAACAGGCGGAGCGCCTCGGCGAGCGGATGGCTTCGTACGGCGTCGACGTGATCTACGCCAGCCCGCTGCAGCGGGCGTACAACACCGGCGCGGCGATCGCGCGGCGAACGGGGCACACGATCAAGGTGATCGACGATCTCCAAGAGATCAACGAGCCGATGAAGGGCGTCGCGCAGGATCCGACAGTGCTGCCGGAGGGTGTCTCGCACCGCGACATCAAGGCGAAGTTCGAGCAGGATCCGCGCTGGGATAACCTGCCCGGTAGCGAGAACAGCGCGCACTTCCGAAAGCGCATCGTCGGCGCAATGAACCAGATCGTCGCCGACAACGCCGGCCAGCGAGTCGCGGTCGCCTGCCACGGCGGCGTGATCCAGTCGTACGTCGCCGAGATTCTCGGGCTGACGACGGACTTCCCGTTTTACTCGTTCAACGCCTCGATTACGTCGGTGCGGGCCTGGGAAGATCGACGGGCATTGTGGCGGCTGAACGATCTCGCGCACCTCGAAGGCCTGACGATGACGTAGGGGCTGCGCAGAACTTAGAAGTAGAACCCAGGTTTGTTCGGCAGTTTTGCGTTTTTCCGCCCGAGGTCGCACGCGGTGCACCGCACCCCCCGCCGGCGGCCACCCCCACTCCCCGTCGGGGGGGGGGGGCTCGAATAGACGAGGGGGTGGCGTATGCGGTCGGGCG
>JBBQVO010000014.1:0-33119 GCA_038211505.1 Dehalococcoidia bacterium
CGCGCCGTCTCGAGCATGGTCGCACGCTCGTCGTCGGCGCGCTCGAGCTTCTCGGCGAGCCGCTGCCGGATGTCCTCCGCTTCGTGACGGGCGATCTCTTCCGAACGCCGCGCCGATGCCGCCTGCTCGCGCTCGCGGTGGATATCGGACAGCAGCTCCTCGACCTGCAACTGCTCCGGTGCAATCGAACTCCGCGCCTCTTCGATGATCTCGCGTGGCATGCCGAGCCGCTGCGCGATCTCAAGCGCGTTGCTCCGGCCTGGCAGCCCGATCGTCAGATGGTACGTCGGCGAAAGCGTCTCGAGGTTGAACTCCACCGATGCGTTCGTCACGCTCTCGGTGCCGTGCGCGAACGCCTTCAACTCGCCGTGATGCGTCGTCGCAACGGTGAGCGCGCCGGCGTCAAGCAGCTTCGTCAGAATTGCCCGGGCGAGCGCCGCCCCCTCCGTCGGGTCCGTGCCTGCCGCCAGCTCGTCGAGCAGCACGAGGCTGCGATCGTCGGCGTCGGCGACGATGCCGATGATATTGCGCATGTGGCTGCTGAACGTCGACAACGACTGCTCGATGCTCTGCTCATCGCCGATGTCGGCGAAGATCGCGTCAAACACCGGCACGCGCGAGCCGCGATCAGCCGGCACCGGCAGCCCCGACTGCGCCATCAGCGCCAGCAGTCCGGCCGTCTTCAGCGCGACGGTCTTGCCACCCGTGTTCGGCCCCGTGATCAGCAGCACGCGATGCTGCCCGCCGACGGTGATCGTCGTCGGTACGACCGGCGATCGCAGCAGCGGGTGGCGCGCCAGCAGCAGATGCAGCTGCGCCGGCGCCTCGACGATCCACGGTTGATCCGTTCCCTCGTACGGCAGCTCCGGCGCGCCGATCTCGTCGCCGAAGCGCGCCTTCGCCAGCGCGAGATCGATGGCCGCGAGCGCCTCGACATCCCACTCCACAGCCTGCGCCTGTGCGCCGATCTCGCCGCTCAGCGTGCGCAACACGCGCTCGATCTCGCGCGATTCTTCGAGCTGCGCCTCGCGCCAGCGGTTGCCGAGATCGACGATCGGCAGCGGCTCGAGCCACAGTGTCGCGCCGGAACCGGAGACGTCGTGCACGATGCCTTTGAGCTGCCCGCGATAGTCGGCCTTGATCGGGATCACATAGCGGCCGTCGCGCAGCGTGATGATCGCTTCCTGCGCGATGCCCTTGCTGAACGCCGACCCGAGGATCTCCTGCAGGCGTTGATACAGCCGATCGTGCAGCGAGCGCACTTCGCGGCGGATCGTGCCGAGCGCCGGGCTCGCCTGATCCGTGACTTCGGCGCGCTGGTTGATCGACCGATTGATATTCTCGACGCTGTGTACCAGCGGCTCGATGCCGTCGACGATCGCCGCCAGCAGCGGCAGCGACTCATCGAGCCGCGAGATCGACGACTTGAGCTCGCGCGCGCACTCAAGCGTCGACGCGATCTGCAGCAGTTCCTCCGGCGTCAGCAGCCCGCCGCGCGACGCCTTCTCGGACAGCGGCCGCACGTCGTGCGCGCCGCCCAGCCCCGTCCGCGGCTTCATCGCGATCAGCCGCCGCGACTCCGCCGTCTCCCGCTGCCGCCGCACGACCTCGCGGTACTCCGTCGAAGGCTCAAGCGCGAGCGCCAGCTCCCGCCCCGCCGAGAACGCCGTCGAGCGTGCCAGCCGTTCCCGAATCTTGTCGAATTCCAGCGTCCGAAGCGCATGCGCGTCCATATGTGCAAGTGTAGCGAGTTGCACACGTCCCAAGACGGTACAAGCGTCAGCAAACTATCACGGGTCTCTCATGGCGATCGCCGCCCAGCGGACAGATGATTGCGGCAGGACGGTACGCAGGAGAGGAATCAACATGACGACCGCAGATTTTGCCACGGCTAGCTCACGATCCCGGATGTCATTGGTGGAACGACTGTTACAATTCGCGCCCACCCGGGTCTGCATCAAGCGCCCATCCGCGTTCGAGACGTGCGATCGATGCGAGACGCGATGCCGCCGCGGACAGGCGCAACAGAGCAAGGGCTGCGCCGCGGACGGATGCAACTCGAACCTATTCGACGTAGTCTGCGCGCATCAGCGCGTCGAGAAGTCAGTCGAAGCGAGCGGCGTCCTCGTGTTGCTGCTGGCGACTATCTCGCTCATTGCGCTGGGCAGCACGTGGCTCGTCGCGAGCGGCCGTCCGGCGATTCTCTTCGGTGCCTGGTCAATTGGAGCGCTGCTGTTCGCGATGGCCATCCTGGCACGCCTGCCCGATGCTCGTGCCACGCTTTCCGCTCAGATGGCGGCGATGTGTACGTTGACGGGAGCGGCGCTGCTTACGCGTTCTGGCGACGATCCACGGGGCATCGCGATTGGCGTCGTCGTCTTCGCGCTGGGCGGTCTGATCCCCAGCGCGCTCAATGATCGTAGCTACGGCCCGATCTCGCTATTCCGCTTGGTCATCGTCTGCGTCGCCATCGTTGCATTCGGCTTCGGCGCACTCGCGGCTATCACCGGGATCCCGAGCTGGCGCGTCTTCGCGATATCTGGCATCGGTGCGGCGATTGTCTTCTTCACCGGATTCGCCCAACCCGCGGCGCAGCGAGTCTTCGGGATAGCCATCTCGGTCCCGGCTCGGACGCCGAAACTGGCGCCTCGTCAGTCGCGGCAGATGAAACCGATATCCGCGCGTGCTCATGGCTTGTTGCGCTTGATCGAGTCGATGGCGATTCAGATGTCTCGATTCGCGTTTCGCATTCGCGAGTCCAGCCTGAACGCGTTGAACATCAGCTTGGCGCGGGCGTTAGACGTGATCCGCCTCACCGAGAGACGCGTTCGGATCGTTCTCGTCCGGCTCGGACAGATCGTCCGAGCCGTCGGACAACTAGCGATGGAGTGGTGGAAGACGACGTGGACAATGCTGGACGACGTATTCCACCCCAGTGTCAGTGCGATTATCTTGCTCGCCGCGGCCGGTGTATGTGGTTCAGTCGCCGCCGAGCATCTCGTTGCCTATGTGCGCGCGGACGACGGGTTTGGCGCGCGCGGCTGGCTCAAATTCGCGGAAGTCGTCGCCCTCAGCGGCGCCGGGATCAGTTGCGTCGTTCTGGCCTGCGCGACGTACGGCGACGAGTACCTAACTGCGCTCAAATCGATCTCCAACCTGATCGTCGAACTTCTGCCTTACGGCATACTGGTATGCGTCGCGTCCGTGATGACGTCAGCCGTGGGGATGCCGATCCTGGCGCGACTGCCTATCGTCGGCGGCGTGATGAGCGCGGGCTCTCGCGACTTCGGTCCTGCGGCAACGCTCAGTCTCGTGATGATGCTGGTTATTTCGATCGTAGCGGTGCGCATCATGCACCAGGAGTCGGCGCCGTCGGAGGGTTCGGCCGACCTGTTTGATTTTCGGAAGCTGTTCGCGCTCCTGCCGAGGGCGCTGCGAGCCCTGGAGCTCGCCGTTGTCGCACCGATGCTCGGCGTCGCCGTGGCCTCCGCGACAGTCGTCGTCACCCTCGCTTCCGCCGCCGCGCATGCCTTGTGACGCTGCGACGACCTTCGCCTGCACGTCCCCTCTTGTTGCCGCTGCCACCAGAGCGGCCGAAAAGGCGATGATCCTGTAGCGTCAGGCCGCTATCCTCCCCTCATACGAATGACGACGACGGAGCGCGCCACATGAAGATCGGATTCCCCGGACAGCGCAGCGGCGACCTCAGCGACCAGCGCTCCGCCGGTGGCGGATCGGGCGGGATCGGCGGCATCCCGCTTGGCGCCGCCGGCGGCGGCATCGGCGGGTTGATCCTCGTGATTATTCTCACGCTGCTCGGCGGATCGCAGATCCTCGGCGGTGGCGGCTCCGGCTACAACCCGGGCGGCGGCGTGCTAAAGCAACTGCCGCAGGCGCCGGCGGCGACCGGCAACGGCATCCCGCCCGCATCCGATCCCGATGCCGGCCTCGTCGACTTCGTCTCGGCCGTCCTCGATGACACGCAGACGTTCTGGACCGGCCAGTTTCAGACCAGCGGCACGACCTACCGTCACGCGAAGCTGGTGCTCTTCACGAGCGCCACGCAATCCGGCTGCGGCAACGCGACATCGAGCGTCGGTCCCTTTTACTGCTCCGCCGACGAGACCGTGTATCTCGATCTCGACTTCCTCCGCGAACTGACGACGCGGTTCGGCGCGCCCGGCGACTTCGCCCAGGCGTATGTCATCGCGCACGAGCTCGGGCATCACGTGCAGAAGCTCTCCGGCATCAGCGACGACGTGCAGCAGCGTGTGCAGGCGCACCCCGACGAACAGAACGCGCTCTCGGTGAAGGTGGAGTTGCAAGCCGACTGTCTCGCCGGCGTCTGGGCGCACTCGACCTACCAGCGCGGCATTCTCGAGAGCGGCGATCTCGAGGAAGGTCTCGCCGCCGCGGCCGCCGTCGGCGACGATCGCCTGCAAAAGCAAGCCGGCGCGCGCGTCAACCCCGAGACGTGGACGCACGGCTCATCCGAGCAACGCGTCACCTGGTTCCGCACCGGCTACGACAACGGCGACGCCGCCAAGTGCAACACCTTCTCGTAGCCGCCAGGCCCATGCGGATCGCGGGCGACGCGAGAAGGATCTACGCGCTCAGGAACTCGATGATCCGCGGCCACGCGCTCTTGTCCTGGATCATGAACAGATGCCCGCCCTCAAACATCTCGAGCTGCGAGTGCGCGATCTGACGGTGCAGCGACTCGAGGTTGGACGGCGGCGCGATCCCGTCGTAACGTCCGCCGCAGATGTACACCGGCATCGTCAGCGACGGCAGACGATCGTACGTGTCGTGATGGCGCCGCGCCTCAAGCTGCATCCGGCGTCCCTTGTCACGATCAGGCTCGCCCGCGCCGATCGCGTATCCGGCGACGGCATACCCCACGAACTTCGCGAACCGCTCCGGCTGCTCGCGCTCGATCGCCGCCATGCGCGTATCGCCGAGCAGCAGCGAGCGTCGCGCGCGCTCATCGTCCGGTAGATCGACGAGTTCGTGCAACGGGTACGACGCCTCACCGGCGCCGCCCGCAGACGTGCACGCCAGCGCCATCCGCTCGATCCGCTGCGGATGCCGCAGCGCGAACTCCTGCGCCACCATCCCGCCGAACGAAACGCCAAGCACGTGGCATCGATCCCACCCAACCGCATCGAGCAGCGCCGCGGCATCGTCGGCGTACTGTCGCATCGTGTACGGCCCGTCAGGCACCGCGCTGCGCCCGAGACCGCGCTGGTCGTACGCCAGCAACTCAAACTGCCGCGGCAGCGCGCTCTCGAAGATCGTCGGCGTCTGCCGCAGATCCCCGCCCGTGCCGGAGATGTACAACAGCGGCGGCCCCGCGCCAGCGATTTCGTAGTACATGCGGAGTTCCGGGGTGTCGGCGTAGGGCATGGGTTCAGATCCCGTCCAGGTAGCGCCAGAACTTCGCCGGATCGATCGCCGCCTTGCCGAGAATCGTCTCCGCGTAAACAGCACCGAGCTCGACCGTCGCGTGCACTAGCAGGATTTGCGATTCAGAATCGGAGCAGTCGACCGACAAAACGACGGTGCCAGTCGGTGGCCCTTCCGGCTCCGGGCAGACCTGGTAGCCCTCGGTCTTCAGGAAGTCGACGAGCTGCTGACCGGCAAATCGCTGTCGCGGCATTCCGCCTCTTCAATCCTGATAAACTGTGCCGAGTATAGGAGACCTGATGGTTTCGACGACACTGCTCCAGATCAAATACAGGCCGCAGTTCCACGACGAGGACGGCCTCGTGACCGCAGTCT
Organism: Dehalococcoidia bacterium; assembly: GCA_038211505.1. Classification (GTDB taxonomy): domain Bacteria; phylum Chloroflexota; class Dehalococcoidia; order DSTF01; family JACRBR01; genus JBBQVO01. The sequence continues at coordinate 5,782 of JBBQVO010000014.1, forward strand.
GCCGCGAGTTGGGCTTGGCCGCGCCCGGTAAGACCAACGCCGAAGCCGCCGCCGCGCTGTCATCCACCGTACGCGCGTACTGCGACATTCTCGAGCGCCGCGGCGTGCTCGCGAAGACGCTCAGCGAAGCCGGCATTGCAACAACGGAGATCAACGTCGACAAAGAATCGAAAGACGACGTCATCCTCGTCGTCGGCACCGGCCGCCTGGACTAACCACTGACAAACAGCGGCAATCCTTTCAACCCTTCTGTGCCCCTCTGTGTCCGCTGTGGATCGACCCCTTCGTGTCTCTTCGTGGAAGACCGACCGTCAGAAGTAGTTGATCGAGATCCCGCCGTCGACGACGAACTCCGTGCCGGTCATCCACCCAGACTCATCCGACGCGAGATACAGCGCGGCGTAGGCGATGTCCTCCGGCAGGCCGAAGCGGCCGAGCGGGATGCGATTGAGGCGCTTCATCTTCTCCGCTTCGCTCGGGAAGAGATCGGCGAGCAGCGGCGTCAGGATCGGGCCGGGACAGATCGCATTCACGCGCACATGCCGCGGCCCAAACTGCACCGCCAGCGACTTCGTGAGCGCCAGCACGGCGCCCTTGCTGGCCGTGTACGCGTCCTGCGGCACCGTGCAGCCGACGAGCGCGACGAACGATGCAACGTTGACGACGGACCCGCCGCCGGCGCGCACGATCTCCGGGATCGCGAACTTGCAGCACAGCATCACGCCCTTGAGATTGACGTCCATCGTCCGCCGATACACATCCTCATCCATCTCCAGCACGCTCCCGTCGGCGTCCGGAAAGATGCCGGCGTTGTTGTAGAGGATGTGCAGCATGCCGAAGCGCTCGACGCCGCCGCGCACCCACGATTCGACGTCCGCCGCGTTCGAGACGTCGCCCGTGAGCGCCAGAACCGCGCCTTGGTTCTCGCGTTCGACGAGCGCGGCCGTTTCGTCGAGACCGTCGCGCGAGATATCGGTGGCGATGATGTTCGCGCCTTCGCGCGCAAACAACACCGACGCGACGCGGCCCATGCCGCTGCTCGCACCCGTGATCAGCGCCGTCTTCCCTTCGAGTCGCATGCCGCATGCTAGCGAGCTTCGGCCCGTGAGACACGGTGGCGCCTCGGCCCGAGTGCGCGAGCCATCTTCGATACAATGACGCCGCATTTTGATCAGCGAGAGGACGGCCATTTGGCGGGCGAGCAGCGCACGGACCGGGCGGCGGCGCACTGGAAACGGCTGGGGCTGATCCCGGGCGCGCCCGAATGCGTCATCAAGGCGGCGCATCGCGTGCAGATCGAGATGCATCACCCGGATCGCGGCGGCGACGCCAACGCCGCGAAACAAGTGAACGTGGCATACGATGAGCTGCGCGGGCAGGGCGCCGTCGCGCACGAGTACGTCGCCTCCCACTTCAGCGGCGAGCCATGGGTCGTGCTCGGCCTCAGCAGCGCCGCCGATGAACAGCTCGTCGGCCGCGCCGGCAAGCAGCTCGCCGCCGAGTTACGCACGCATCCGCGACTCGTCGAGAAGGTCGAGTGGGCGGTCAGCCACTTCGCGTCGGCAAAAGCAGCGCCCACCGCCCCCCGCGCCCGCATCACACCGATGACGCAGCCCGTCCGCCGCGCCGGGCCGCCGCCGCGCCAGGCGCCGACGCCGCGACCGGCGACGCCCGGCAAGCCCGACGGCCTGCCGCAGAAGATCGACTTCGGCACGCTCGAGTGGCGCTCGACCGTCGTCCGCACGGTGCAGCTGACGTGGAAGCAATTCGCGCCCTACAGCGTCGAAGTCGACGCGCGCATGCCGATCGTCGCCGACGTCGTGGCTTCAAAGGTGCTTCCCGGCCGCTTCTCGATCACGTTCTCGATCGACTGGGATGCGCTGGCCGAATCGCGCAGCCCCACGACGCGCGGCTACACACTCGATGTCGCGGTGACGATCCGCTGGACGGCGACCGACTCCGAGACCGTGCGCGCCCGCGGCACGATCCTCTTCCCGGCGATCGTCAGCGTCAGCCCGACGACCCTCAATCTCGGCACCGTCCGCGAGAGCGAGCTGGCGCGCGCGTCGCTGCTGATCGTCAGCACCGGCGCGGCCTCAGTGACGATCGATCCGCCGCCGTGGCTGCAGCGCGTCGACGGCAGCGGCAAAGCGCTCGAAGCGCCGCTCGCCCTCAAGACGAACACACCCGTGCGCCTCGAGTTCCGCGTCCACTGGCCGCCGATCCTCGAACGCGCCGCATCATCGTTCCTGGAAGGCCGCCCCGTGCGCCCGACCGGCCGCATCACGATCCGCTGGAACGATCAGTCATCCGAAGTACCGGCTGAAATCGTCGTCGAACCAAAAACGCGCGCCCAAGCCCGCCGCTAACGGCACCATGTAGCGCGGGCTATCCGGAGCCTGTCTCAAAACTCGATAGTGTAATGATGCCCTGCGGGAAGATGAGGCGATGTAGAACAGCCGTCCCGGCTGTTGCGGACAGACGGCAGTCACACAACCGTAGGGGCGCCGCTCGCTGCGCCCTCGCCGGCCGACGATCACCGCCGCTTCTCTGCCTGTTGACGATTCGGACATCTCGCAATTTGGCGTGGGCGTTCGAGCCCGCGCGGGGGGGAGGCAGCCTGACTTGCGGCCGGCGTCGGCCGAACGAATGCAATGTAGCGCGGGCTTTCGAGCCGCGCGGTGGCCGGCGTGAGCGCCGGAGAAGAGATCCGCAATCGTGTGATCGCGGCACTAACCATCGATGCGCATCGCCCACCGCACACGATAGCCGTCCGGGTCGCGCGCGATGAAGTCGCGCAGCCCGTAGTCGCGATCAGCGATCTCGTGCGCGATCGTCGCTCCGGCCTCACACGCCTTCGCGTACACCGCGTCGACGTCATCGACCAGCACGCGGATGTCGGCGCCGCTGCCGCGACGATCGTCGAGCGCGTGATCGGCCCCGACGTAGAAGCGCTCGTCCATGAACATGAACTCGACCTCGCCGCGCACGAGGATCGCGAAGACGTGCGCGCCGGTGCCGTGCGGCTCCGCACGGATCAGCGTAAAACCGAACGCGGCGACGTAGTACGCGACGCTCGCATCGACGTCCGGCACGAAGAACTCCGGCGCGACGCGGGCGAACTTCTCTCCAACGCTCGATGCCATCTCAACCTCCGCACAATCGCGCCCGGAACGGGTGATCCGGAACGCGTTGGATCAACGCATACTATCGAAGGAAGATGTAACAGAGGAGCGCACCATGATTCTCGTCTCAGGCGGAACAGGAATGGTTGGATCAGCGATCGCCAAGGAGCTGCTGCGACGCGGCGAGCCGATCGCCGTGCTCGGCCGCGACGCCGAGAAGATCACGAAGCGGCTCGGCGATCGCGTGACTGCGCGTGTCGGCGACGTGCGCGATCCAGCGACGCTCACGGCCGCGATGAGCGGCATCGACACCGTTGTCAACGCCGTGCAGTTCCCCGGCTCGCCGATCGAGAACCGCCGCAAGGGATACACGTTCGAAGAGGTCGACCTCAAGGGCACGCGCAACCAGGTCGACGCGGCGAAGGCGGCCGGCGCCAAGCGCTTCGTCTACATCAGCGGCGTCGGCGCCGCGAAGGACGCCGACAAGCACTGGTTCCGCTACAAGTGGGAGGCCGAGGACTACCTCCGCAAGAGCGGCCTCGAGTGGGTGATCGTCCGTCCGACGTGGGTCTTCGGCCCGGAGGACGTCTCGCTCAACCGCTTCCTCGGCTTCGCCAAGATGCTGCCGTTCGTGCCGATGTTCGGAAGCGGCAAGCAGGACATGCAGCCAGTATTCATCGACGACGTCGGTCGCGTCGCCGCCGATGCCGCGCTCAAGCCCGAAGCGGCGAACCAGATCTTCGAGCTCGGCGGCCCCGATGTCATGTCGATGAACGACGTCGTGAAGACGGCGCTCGATGTGCAGCAGAAGAAGCGGGCGCTACTTCATCAGCCCGCGTTCGTCGGAAAGCTGATCGGCACGCTGACATCGGTGCTGCCGTCGCCGCCGCTCTCCGCCGACGCCATCGACTTCATCACCGAGCCGGCGACCGCCGACAACACGCACACGATCGACGTGCTGCATCCGCAGCTAACATCGCTGCGCGACGGACTCGCGACCTACATGTAGCACGCAGCGGCTAGCAGGATCCGTACTGCGTCGCGACCAGCAGCAAGTCCGACGAATTGATCGTGCCGTCTTTGTTCACATCGAAGTCGAACACGTAACCACTGCTCGCCGACCCGCCGAAGGCCAGCGCCACATGCAGCAGATCCGTCGAGTTCACGAGCGTGTCGGCGTTGATCGAACCCACTTCCTTGCCGTCGCCGCAGAGATCGCCGTCCGTGTTCGCCGACAGCGGATTGCTGCCGAGGCGGATGTACTCGATCCCGTCGCTGATGCCGTCGCCGTCGGAATCCGCGACGTTCGGGTTGGTGCCGATGCTGGTCTCGAATGCGTCCGGCAGCATGTCGTGATCCGCGTCATTTGCGGGGTTCACCGGCGGTTTCGATGCCGCGCTCGCCGGATCGAACCCGAGAGCGCACTCGGCGCGGTCGCTCGCGTGATCGCTATCCGTGTCGAGCTTCAGTGGATCCGTCGCGGCGGTCGCCGGCGGACACGCCGCGTGGCTCGGCTGCCCCGGGCCAAGCGCCAATTCCACAACGTTTGCCAATCCGTCGTGATCGGCATCCGGATCGCAGGCGTCGCCGACGTTGTCGGAGTTCACCCGCGTGAAGTCGTTGAACGCGCGCTTACCCGTCAGGTCGATCATGTTGGCGTTGACGTTGTCCTGCCCGGGGTTCGGGATCGTCGGGCAGTTATCGCTCGCGTCGGGCACGCCGTCGCCGTCGGTATCGTCGATGAGGATCTTGTACAGTGCGCCGCTGTAGTAGTCGACGACGTACAGATCCCCATTGTTGCCTTCACCGAAGCTCGACACGCCGATGCCCGAAGCGAGCAGCACCGTCGAACTCCACACCGTGCCCGTCTTCGTCGCTCCCCAGATCTTTCCCGTGCAGAAGTCGCCGTAGACATACGTGCCCGCGAATCCCGCGACGGGGCCGCGATAGCGGTAACCACCCGTCACCGCGCAGTCCGCGCCGCCGGCGTGCGGATACTCCAAGATCGGCAGCCGCAGGCCGCCGGGATTGCAGTTCGTCGCCGGGTTGTAGCAATGCGTGGCCTCCATCGTCCGCCAGCCGTAGTTCGCGCCCTTGCTTGCACCCCCGGCGGCGTAATCGATCTCCTCCCACGCGTCCTGGCCGACATCGCCGATCCAGAGATCGCCGCTGACGCCGCGGTCGAACGAAAACCTCCACGGATTGCGCAGCCCGTACGACCAGATCTCGTGCCGGGCGACGGCATCCGTTGCGAACGGATTGTCCGCCGGAATGCCGTAGGGCACGGCGGAGTCCACATCGATGCGCAAAATCTTGCCCAGGAGGTTCGTGAGGTTCTGGGCGTTGTTCGGCGGATCGCCCACGCCCCCGCCGTCGCCGACGCCGATGTACAGCTTGTCATCCGGCCCGAAGACAAGCTGCCCGCCGTTGTGATTCGTCTGCCCCGGATGCGGGATCGTCAGGATCGGCGTGCCGCTCGTGTTGGCGACGTTAGCATTCGCCGACACGCTGTATCGCGCGATCACGACGTCGCCCGACGTGTTGGTGTAGTCGATGAAAAAGAGGCCGTTCGTCGCGTAGTTTGGATGAAACGCGAGGCCAAGCAGCCCCTGCTCCTGCCCCGCCGTGCTGACGATCCCCGATACATCGAGAAACGCCGTCGGCAGGATCGACGTGCCGTCGTAGATCTTGATCCGCCCGCCTTGCTCGAGCAGGAAGAGGCGTGCGTCGTTCGGACGGCTGACGATCCCGTTCGGAGTCGCCAACGCCGGCGATTGCGTCGCCAGACGCTGCAACGTGATGCCGCCACCCTGCGCGCGCGCGACGCCGCGCCCCGCCGGGGCGGCGTTCGTGAACAGCGCGATCAAGGCAGCGGCGGCCACAAGAAGCGGCAGTCGGATCATCTCTCAGCCCTCGAATACTCGGCGGACATCACACTGTACGACGTTATGTCCTGTCACGGCAGCCCACCCAGCTTCGGGGGCTTCCTGCAGCTTCCGCGATCGTCCGCAACATCCGCATGACGATCGCCCGTATCCGAATCGCTGATCGCTGGCGAGCTTCCTCCCAGTAACGCGTGGGCGTTCCTCCGGCGTCCGACACTCCGACGCCGTGTCGTTGAGCGCGGCCGCGCCGAATGCCCAGCCGAATAATGGTGCATCCGCACCATAGATACGCGACACCGACCCTGATACGATGTCTGAGGTTAAGTAAACATTACTTGTCACCGACCTGACTGGCGGCGTAGTGTTGAGGAGAACTTAACCTACGGAGGACGATGCAGACCAAACTCTTCGAGGTGCTCGAACGGCGCGGGCAAAAACAACGCTGGCTCCTCGCCGAACTCGACCGGCGGGGATATCACGTCAGCGAAGGCTACCTCTCGCAGGTAAAGTCCGGCGCCAAGCAGCCCAGCCGGCAATTCATAGACGCCGTATGTGGCGTACTCGGCATGGCCGAGCAGGATCTGTTCTACGAACGAGGAGGAACATCGACGGTGGCGACGAAGACAACGAAGACGACGAAGGCAGTGGAAGCGCGCAAACGTGAACGTCGCGCGAACGGCAAGATCAACGTGGCGATCATCGGCGTCGGCAACTGCGCCTCGTCGCTCGTGCAAGGCCGCTACTTCTACCAGGACGCGCAGCAGGGTCAGCTCATCCCCGGCATCATGCACGTCGACCTCGGCGGCTATCACATCCGCGACATCAACTTCGTCGCCGCGATCGACATCGACGAGAACAAGGTCGGCAAGGACCTCGCCGACGCCGTCTTCGCGCCGCCGAACAACACCTTCAAGTTCAGCGATGTGCCGCACACCGGCGTCCGCGTCGCGCGCGGCATGACGCACGACGGCCTCGGCAAGTACCTGTCGCAGGTGATCACGAAGGCCAAGGGCGGCACCGATGACATCGTCAAGCTGCTGAAAGACACCGAGACCGACGTTGTCGTCAGCTACCTGCCCGTCGGCTCCGAGGAAGCGACGAAGTGGTACGTCGAGCAGGTGCTCGCCGCCGGCTGCGGCTTCGTCAACTGCATCCCCGTCTTCATCGCCCGCGACTACCACGGCTACTGGCCGAAGCGCTTCGAAGAGGCCGGCGTGCCGATCGTCGGCGACGACATCAAGTCGCAGGTTGGCGCGACGATCGTCCACCGCATGCTGACGCGCCTCTTCCGCGAGCGTGGCGTACGTCTCGACCGCACGTATCAGCTGAACTTCGGCGGCAATACGGACTTCCTCAACATGCTCGAGCGCGAGCGGCTGGAGTCGAAGAAGATATCGAAGACCAACGCCGTCACATCGCAACTCGACTACGAACTGCCGGCGTCGGATGTCCACGTCGGCCCCTCGGATCACGTGCCGTGGCTTCTCGACCGCAAATGGTGCTACATTCGGATGGAGGGCACGACATTCGGCAACGTTCCGTTGAATGCGGAAGTGAAGCTGGAGGTCTGGGATAGCCCGAACTCCGCCGGCGTCGTGATCGATGCGATCCGCTGTTGCAAGATCGCCATGGATCGCGGCATCGCCGGGCCGCTCGCTGGGCCGTCGGCGTACTTCATGAAGTCGCCGCCGACGCAGTACACGGACGATGTCGCGCACGACATGGTCGAGGCCTTTATCGCCGGATAGTGCACGCAGTGCAGGCCGCAGGATCGCGGTGGCACGCAGCGGACGATAGGGGCGGAACGAGGAGCGTGTGCTCGACAGGACGGTCTACTGGCTCTTCCGCCTGGCGATTCTCCTCACGAGACCGCTGCCGCTCCGCCTCGGCTACTGGTTCGGCGAACGCGTCGCGCTGATCTGCTATTGGGTGATCTTTCCGCGCCACCGCAAGGCGCTGAATGCCAATCTCGCCATCGTCCTCAACAGCAGTGATGCGAAGTACGTCGACTCCGTCGCCCGCCGCTCGTTCCGCAACTTCGGAAAGTACGTCGTCGACTTCATCCACTTCCCCGCGGTCACGCGCGCCGAGATCAAGCAGCGCCTGAAATTCGATGATTGGGACGAACTCAACGCCGCCGCCGAGTCCGATCGCGGCGTCGTCATCGCGACGCTGCACTACGGCAACTGGGATCTCGGCGCCGCCGCTCTCGCTACGTTCGGCTTCCCGATCAACGCCATCGCCGAAACATTTCGCTATCAGCCGATGAACGATCTCGTGCAGGGCTCACGCGCCAAGCTCGGCATGAAGGTGATCGGCCACGACCGCGTCGGCCCGACCGTCTTTCGCCTGCTGCGCAACGGCGAAATGCTGGCGATGCTCGTCGACGTCTCGTCGCCGGAGTCCAACGTCGAGGTTGAGTTCTTCGGTGCGCCCGCCGTCGTCTCCTCAGCGCCTGCCCGCATCGCCCTGCGCACGAACGCTTGGGTCGTGCCCGCCGTCGTCATGCGCGGGCCGAAGGATGATCTCGAACTGCGCCCGATCGTCGATGGCAGCCTCGGCGGCTACAGGCCGAGCGGCGACGACACGAAAGACATCCACGATCTGACGCAACTGATCATGCGCTCGCTCGAGCCGATCGTGCGCGCGCATCCGGAACAGTGGTTCGTGTTCCGTCGCCTGTGGGGGCAGTCGGCGCCGGCGCGCGCTTCGACGGGCACCGTCGCGGAGGGCATCTGAGCGTGCCGAACTGGGTGCCGCGCCCCAGCAAGTGGGAGTACTATGCGATGGTCGCCGTCGTCGCGACGCTCGGCCGGCTGCCGCTGAGCACGCGCTACGGCATCTCGCGCTTTCTCAGCGATCGCGTCTACAACTGGGGTCCGCGCATCGGCAAGAACGTGCGCAGCAACATCCGCCACGTCCTCGGCCCAACCGCATCCGACGAGGAGGTCGACCGCGTCGCCCGCCAGTGCGCGCGCAACACCGGCCGCTACTACGCAGACGTCGTCGGCATGCACCGCATGGACATCCAGAAGTTCCTGCGCGATGACTTGCGACTCGAAGGCCTCGAGTACGTGCGCGCGGCGCAGGCCGCGGGACGCGGCGTCGTGCTGGCCTCGGCGCACTATGCGAATCCGGAGTTCGCCGTGCAGGGACTCGCCGCCGCCGGCGTCAAGTGCTTCGCGCTCGTCGAGCCGCTGAATCCGCCCGAGCTGGGGCGGCTGATGCGCGGCCTGCGCACGGTGCACGGCCACCGCTACGAGCCCGTGAGCTTCGGCGCCATCAAAAACGCGCTCTCCTGGCTGCGCAACTGCGGCGTCGTCTGCATCCTCATCGACCGCGACATCCAGAAGCGCGGCATCGAGCTCGACTTCTGCGGCTACCCGGCGCGCTTCCCGACCGGCGCCGTTGATCTGGCCATCCGCACCAACGCCGTGCTGATGCCTGGCTGGGTGAAGCGCACCGGCGGCTACAAAGTCAGCGCCATCATCGGACCGCCGCTCGACCTCGTCCGCACCGGCGACAACGACGCGGACCTCCGCATCAACACCGCGAACCTGCTGGCGCTCTTCGAACAGCACCTGCGCGAAGATCCCGGCCAATGGTCCGTCCTCGACCGCATCTGGCCCGACGATCTGCCGGCCGCACCCGCCGCAATCTCGAGAAGCAGCGACTGACGGTAGACTGCATCGATCGCGCTGCCACACACGTACACGCGCGCGAACAGCGGAGCATCTTGGGTACAGCCGATCTTCACATTCACACCCGCTACGGCGACGGCATGGCGACCGTGCCCGAGTTGCTGCAGTATGTCGCTGATCGCGGCGATCTCAACGTGATCGCCGTCACCGAGCACGACACGCTGCGCGCCGGCGCGGAAGCGCGCGAGCTGCACGCGCGCGGTCCAGTTGGACGCGGTCCAGTTGGACGCGCGTACGGCTTCGACGTGATCTGCGGCATGGAAGTGACGACGCTCGACGGCCACCTGCTCGCGCTTTTCATCGACGAGCCGATCGCCAGCTTCCAGCGCATCGAGCCGACACTGGAGGCGATCCACAAGCTCGGCGGGCTCGCGATCGTGCCGCATCCGCTTTCATGGTTGACGCGCAGCGTCGGCGAACGCGTCTTCGATCGTGTCGCCGAGGCCGCCGCCAATGACGGCGTCTACTTCGACGCGATCGAGGAATACAATCTCAGCCCCGCCGGTCGCGTCACCTCGGCGAAGGCACGCCAACTGAACCGCGAGCGTCTGCATCTCGCCGCTGTCGGCTCCAGCGACGCGCACTTTCTGGCGTCGATTGGCAGCGCCCGCACGACGTTCGACGGCACGACCGCGGCCGAACTGCGGCGTGCGATCGAGACGAAGACGACGGCCGGCGAGCCCGGCCACGCGCCGCGCATGTCGGAGCTCGGCTACCGAAACATCGCGCTGCAGCAGTGGCGCGGCATGATGGCGACGCCACGCAACATGGGCTGGCTGCCGACGATCCGCAGCTTCATCGTCAGCCACCGCCGCCACGCGGCGGCAGATCCGAAGAGCGACGCGCGATGAAGATCGCCCTCGTCTCACCGTACGACTGGGCCGTCTCGGGCGGCGTCAACAACCACATCTCGCATCTCGCCGAGCAGTTCGTCGAGCTCGGCCACGAGCCGCACATCATCGCGCCCGGCGTCAAGCCCTCGAGCAACGGCCTCTGCCCGATCACGATCATCGGCCGGCCGATCCCGCTGCGCGTCAGCGGCTCCGTCGCCCGCATCACGCTCTCTTTGCGCACCGGCGGCAAAGTGAAATCGGTGCTCGAGGGTACGGACTTCGACATCGTGCATGTGCACGAGCCGTTCATGCCGCAGCTGCCGATCCAGTTCCTCCGCTACTCGACGACGGTAAACGTCGGCACCTGGCACGCGGCGCGCGACTCCAACTTCGTCTACGTCTATGGTCGTCGCCTGATCAAGCGCTGGCAGCGCAAACTCGACGGCAAGATCGCCGTCTCGCAGGCCGCCGTGAAGCACATCGAGCAGTACTTTCCCGGCTACTACAACATCATCCCCAACGGCGTCGATATCGAGCACTTCGCCCGCGACGCCGCGCCGCTGCCGGAGTTTATGGATGGCAAGCGCAACGTCCTCTTTGTCGGACGCCCGGAGAAGCGTAAGGGGCTGAAGTTCCTCATCCGCGCCTTCGTCGGCGTCCAGCGCGCGATCCCCGACTCGCGGCTGATCGTCGTCGGCGCCGGCGAGTTCGGCCGCTACGAGAACGCCGTCCGCAAAGCGCGCCTGCACGACGTCGTCTTTCGCAGCTACGTGCCGTTCGATGAGCTGCCGCGCTATCACCGCAGCGCGCACGTCTTCTGCGCCCCGAACACCGGCTACGAGAGTCAGGGCATCGTCCTGCTCGAAGCGATGGCCGCCGACTTGCCGATCGTCGCATCGAACATCGACGGCTTCGCAGGCGTCCTCACGCACGGCGTCGAAGGTCTGCTCGTCCGCCCCGAAGACGCGCAGTCGCTCTCCGAAGCGCTGATAGATCTCCTGCAAGATGACGACCGCGCCCGTGCGATGGCCGCCCGCGGCCGCGATCGCGCCCAGTTCTACAGCTGGGATCGCGTCGCCCAGCAGATCCTCTCCTACTACGAGCGCCTGATCTACGAACGCCGCCTCAACGACCGCGAAGCAGACGCCGCCGAACCGACAGCCGTCGGTGCGGACGACGTTTGAGTTTGCTGGCGGCAACCAAGCTTCGATCGGACCAACCTCACCCCTTCGTGCTCTTCGTGCTCTTCGTGGATCGTCAAGAACCGGCGATTTTCTCAGTCAACGAATAAGTTCGCCTCCGCCAACCGATCTCCAATCCGACCAACCTCACCCTTCGTGCCCTTCGTGCTCTTCGTGGATCGTCAATAAACGACCATTCTCGCAGTCAACGAATAAGTTCGCCTCCGCCAACCGATCTCCGATCCGACCAACCTCACCCTTCGTGCTCTTCGTGCTCTTCGTGGATCGTCCAAACTAGGCGGTCGATATACTCATCCCAATGAGCGCGAGAAGGATCACGCCGTATCTCTTCGAAGCGTTCATCTGGGCGCTCATTGTGGCAACGGCGATCATCAATCTCGCCGTCTATACCAACGTCGTCCAGAGCCACGACGCCATCGATCGCCGAAAGCAATCGACGAGCGCCGGCGGCGCGACGCCCGTCGCGGGCGCCACTCCGGTGTCGGCCGCGTCCAAAGCGTCGCTGGCCGCCGAGGCCGACGACAGCGAGTCGCTGCCCGGCCGCTTCGTGCCGACGCAGGGGCGTCAGCACACCGCGGCGTACCCCCTGCGACAGCGCATCCCCTTCTGCCCCGAGAATCAGGTCGCCGACAATTGTTACGCGTCGAACCCCCCGACCTCCGGCATGCATCTGCCCGTCCAAGGCACGGTGCGGCTCACGGACGGCAACACCATCAAGATCCCGCCCGACCCCGGCCTCTACGATTTCCCGGTGCCGCGCGAGGCGATCCCCCACATCGAAGAGCACGCCGGCGTCTACGTCGGCTACAACTGTTCCAGCGACGCCTGCAAGGCGGTGGCGGAGCGGTTGAAGAATCTGGTGAATCAGGAGGTCTCGCTCGGCGCGCGCGTCGTCCTCTCGCCCGATCGCGATCTCGACGACGACACGATCGGCGTCGCGTCGTGGACGCGCGTCGACACCTTCGCCGCGTCGGACTACACCGACGAACGCCTCCGCGCCTTCATCAAGGCGCACAGCTGCCGCTTCGACCCCGAGCAATTCTGCAAGACAACGCCCGTCAACTGATCCGCGCTACAGATGAGCCCAGCGTCGCCGGTCGCTGGCCCCCACGTCCGCGCGGCGATTGGCACTAGGCGCAAGTGCGCCACGGCGCGAGCCTTGGATCATCAGTCAGCAGCCACACTGCGACAATCGGCACCAGAGAGGACACGAGCATGCGACGTGACGAAATCGAGATCGAACTGAATCGCGGCCGGATTGCTCAGCTGGAGACGTACGGCGCGCTGAGCGACGCCGACCGCACGAGACCTTCGACGGCGAGCGAGCACGATCCGGAGTCGAAGTGGAGCGCGCAAGATCATCTGGTGCATCTGACGGGATTCGAGCAGATCTTCAACGAGATGCTCACCCGCAAGATCTCCGGCCACGCCAACCCGCTCGGCCCCGTGATCGGCGATGACGGCGTGCGCCGCAGTCGGGATGAAGTGCTCGCTTACGTCGGCCGCCTCAACGAGGAGTTCGTCGTACAGCATCGCGGGATCTCATTCGACGCGGTCGTCGCGCTCGGCCAGGCGACGCGGGCGGCCACGCTGGAGCTGCTCAGCGGGCTGACGCAGGCTCAACTCGACGAGAAGATCCCCGGCGCGCCGTGGGGCGACGGATCGCTCGGCGGCATCATGGCCGCGAGCACCGATCACGGCCGCACGCACTGGCAATGGATCGAAGAAGCGCGCCAGCCCGCGGCGACCATGAGTTAACGCCGGCCCTCCCACCGCCGTCCGCGACGAACAAACCGTGCGCGATCCTGCACGCACCCATGCCGGCGACGTCGCGGCAATCGGGAAGGAGATGCTAGTCTCCGCCTTCGATCAAATCCATTTCCACCCTCCATCCTCCATCGTCCATCTTCGCCCCCGAGCGCATCCAATTGCGCGCTACACTAACAGTCGCCCGGCCACCAACAAACCGGTAGAGGAGACCCACCATGGCTGACTGGTTCGACTACATCGACGACGAGCGCAAGGCGTTCATCGAGAAGCAGCACATGTTCTTCGTCGCGACGGCGCCGAGCGACGAGAGCGGCTTCCCGAATCTGTCACCGAAAGGCCGATCGCTGCTCCGCGTCCTGGGCCCGAACCTCGTCGGCTATCTCGACTATCCCGGCAGCGGCAACCAGACCGCCACGCACACGGCCGAGAACGGCCGCATCACGCTGATGGTCTGCAGCTTCGAACCAACGGCCGGCATCGTGCGCCTCTACGGTCGCGGCCGCGCCGTCGATCTCGACGATCCGGCGCTTCATGAGTACCGCTCGGCCTTCGTCGACGACGTGCACCCATACGTGCGCCAGGCATTCTTCATCGACGTCGAGAAGCTCCAGACGTCGTGCGGCTACGCCGTCCCGCGCATGGGTTACATCGCCGAACGCGACACGCTCGACAAATACTGCGCCAACAAACTCGAGCCACACGAGATCGTCGACGGCCTACCCGCCCCCGGTCCCCTCCTCGCGAAGCAGACAGGAAGTCCAGCTTGACTGGAGGATCCGCGGACGGTGTCTGTAGCCACGCGTGACGGCACGCCGCGTATGCGCCTTTAGATAGGGAGCGTGGACGGTGAACAAAACGGCATTCCATACTATCGATGAGTACATCGCCACGTTCCCCGAGGATGTGCAACAGAAACTGGCTGCCCTGCGGCGGACCATACGCGCCGCAGCTCCTCAAGCTCAGGAGGTGATCAACTATCAGATACCGACGTACCAGCTATACGGGAACCTCGTGCACTTCGCCGCATACAAGAAGCACATCGGGTTCTACGGAAGCTCAGAAGCGGCCGAGGAGTTTCGGGACGAATTGTCCCGATTTATGACGGGAAAGGGGACGTTACAATTTCCGCTAAACGAACCGCTGCCCCTGAAGTTGATCGCGAAAATCGTCAGGTTCAGAGCGAAAGAGAACCGGGCGCTTCGACCGACGGCGGGAACGGTCCCGACACGCGGACGCGCACGGATTGTGAAAGATTGATCGAACGCGCGCGGATGCGTCACACTGTCACCGATGGTCTCTGAATCTATTCCACTGATCGGCCAGGAACACGCGCACGAGCTCGAGGGCATCGATACCGACGTCGAGCAGAATATCCTGCTCACCGGCGTCGATACCGTGATGAACTGGGCGCGCTCGTCATCCCTCTGGCCGACGATGTTCGGCCTCGCCTGCTGCGCGATGGAGATGATCGCGACCGCGACTCCGCGCTACGACATCGCCCGTTTCGGCGCGGAGATCTTCCGCGCGTCGCCGAGGCAGGCCGACTTGATGATCGTCTCCGGCACCTGTACATGGAAGATGGCGCCCGCGATCCGCCGCATCTGGTTACAGATGCCGGAGCCGAAGTGGGCGATCTCGATGGGCGGCTGCGCGATCATGGGTGGCCCGTTCGCCTACGGCTACAGCGTGCTGCCCGGCGTCAACCTGATCGTCCCCGTCGATGTCTACGTGCCCGGCTGCCCGCCGCGACCGGAGTCGCTGCTCACCGGACTGATCATGCTCCAGAACAAGATCATGGATGGCAGCGTCACCGGCCAGCGCGAGCGCCCCGAGCCCACCGGCGACTTCAGCCCCTACCTCCCCCCCGAAGACCCCATCCGCCGCGAGTTAGAATCGTTGTTTCCGCCGTACCCCTACTTCGATCCGGCGCACTCGCAGGTGTAGCGGTCGTCCTGAACAGCTTCGCGCCCGCATCGGTGTCATCGCCGGCTGCCTACGCTAGCTCGCGCGATGCGCGATCGCGCATACTCCCCGCATGGAACCACAGATCCGTTACGCGAAGACGACGGACGGCTTGAACATCGCCTATTTCACGATCGGCGAAGGCGTGCCGTTCGTGCGCTTGCCCGCCGCACCATTCGACCACGCGCGACTCCACCATGCGACCTGGGGGCGACGTTGGTGCGATGCGATCGGCTCGCGGATGCGACTGATTCGTTACGACGGTCGAGGCACCGGAATGTCGACGCGGGATGTCCTGGAGTTTACGCTCGACACCTTCATCGAAGATCTCCGCTCCGTCGTCGATGCCCTGGAACTCGACCGCTTCGTGCTCACTGCAGACGGCGCCATGGCCGCGCCCGCTCTCGCGTTTACCGCGCGGCATCCCGATCGGGTGAGCCACCTGATCCTCAACAGCGGTGTGGCGCGGGTGGCTGAACTGTGGGCGCGCCGCAGCCAGAGCACCCACGCCATGCTTACCAACGCGCCCGACATCTACGTCCGCGCCGTAGCGGAAATGGTATTCGGGACGGGCACGGAGGCCGCAACTGAGTACGCCGCGTTCATGCTTCAATGCGCGGACGTGCGAGTCTCCCGACGCATGCTGGACGCGCAGTATCGCCTCGACGTGACCGATCTCCTTGCCGACGTCCGAATACCAACGCTGATCACTTGCCTCGCCGATGACCCGATACACAACGGGGAGCCCATCACGAATCTCGCCGCGACTGTCAGCGCCACGTTAAGCGTTGTGTCCGCTCCGGCCGGCAGCCTGTCCGACTGGGATCTCTCCGATCTCCCTGCGACAATGAGCTTCCTGGTCGAGCACGGAGTCATCGCCGATGCCGCCGACATGGCCGATGCCCACACGACTACGCGCACCAGCACTGTCTCGGGTAGCCTGCGCACGATTCTCTTTACTGACATCGTCGGCCACACCGAGATGATGCAACGCCTCGGCGACGCCAAGGGCCGCGATGTCCTCCGCGAGCACGAACGCATCACCCGCGAGACGCTGAAGCAGCACGGCGGCGCCGAAGTAAAGACGATGGGTGACGGTTTCATGGCCTCCTTCGGCAGCGTGACGTCGGCGATGGAGTGCGCCATCGCACTGCAACGCGCCTTCGCCGCGCACACGGAATCGATGCCGGAGGCGCTGCACGTGCGTGTCGGACTCAATGCGGGCGAGCCGATCGAGGAAGACGGCGACCTGTTCGGAGCGACCGTGATACTGGCGTCCCGCATCGCCGCCAAAGCCGGCGCGGGCGAGATTCTCGTGCCGGACACCGTGCGCGGTCTGCTCTCCGGCAAGGGTTTCATGTTCGGCGACCGCGGCGAGTTCGTGCCGAAGGGCTTCGATGAAGGCGTGCGTTTATGGGATGTGCGGTGGCGCGCGTGAGTATCGAGCAGCAGATCACCTACTGCACGACGACCGACGGCGTGCGCATCGCCTATGCAACGTAGGGCAACGAGGACGCTCCGCCGCTCGTCTACATCCCCGATCTGCCAGGACAGGAAGCGATCTGGGCATCGCCGTGGGGACGGGCGTTCATTCAGGAACTCGCCCGTCATCGGAGACTGATCACCTTTGACTTCCGAGGAGATGGCGCGTCGCAGCGCGAAGCCGACCGCTCCCATCCAGAGCCCCTCCTTGCCGACGTGTCCGCTGTAGCCGATCATTTGGAACTCGATCGCTTCGAGATATTCGCAGCAGGAATGGCCCCCACCGTGCTCGCGATCATGTTCGCGGGCGCCTGTCCAGAACGAGTGTCGAAGCTTGTGCTGTTCCATCCGAGGGCTGCATCGTTGGTCTGGGACACGTCCACCGCTGAGTCCGTTCGCGCGTCTTACCACATGTATACGCGCTCTATCGCGACGTTTTTCTTTCCTGGCGGCCCGCCGGAGGTGCAGCGTTGGTTCTCCACGACCAGTCGCTCGTGGAGCAGCGCGGAGAACGTAGCGGCAACTGTGTCATGGGTGTTCGATCTATCGTCGATCTTGTCGAGCCTCGGCTTGCCGGTTCTGATCCTGCACCGCAAGCGTTCCCAGGCCGTCGACCCCATCCAGGTTCGCGCGGCTGCGTCGCTGATTCCCGGCGCACGGCTCGTGACGCTCGATGGCGACACGGGAGTGCCGTACTGGGACTACGAACAGTTCATCGACACTCTGTACAACTTTCTCGGGATCGCGAAGGAAATGCAGCCAACGAGTGCGCCATCTGGCGCGGCGGTGATCCTCTTCACCGACATCGTCTCGTCGACGGAGCTGACGGAGCGCATGGGCGACGCTACGTTTCGCGACGCATCGCGGGCGCTGGACGCGGGGCTCCGCGCGGCGATCCGCAACGCGGGTGGCGCGGCAATCGACGGCAAGCTGCTCGGTGATGGCGTACTGGCCACGTTCCCGTCGGCGGCGCAGGCGATCGATGGCGCGCGGCGGTGTCTGGCGCTGAGTGCGGCGTCGGAGTTGGGGCTGCACATCGGACTGCACGCCGGCGACGTGATCCGCGAGGACAACAACGTCTACGGCGGCGCCGTCAACATCGCCTCGCGCATCTGCGGCCTGTCGGCGCCTGGCGAGATCCTGGTGTCGGATGTCGTGCGCGGCATGGCGCGCTCGTCGGCCGGCGTCGAGTTCGAAGATCGCGGCGACCAAGAGATGAAGGGCGTCGGTGAGCCGGTGCGGGTGTACGCGGTGCGTGCGCAAGCATGACGAATCAGCGAGTTCGTGCCGAAGCCTTCGACGAGAGCGTGCGCCTGTACGAGGAGCGGTGGCACGACTATGAGTTCCGGACTAAGAACTGTCAACGGTGAACCGTGAACTCCAGAGTTGCCGATGCACCCACACGACCAATTCCCACCTCCGCGAACGCCAACACAACATCCGACGCGCCGGCGCGAACGCAGCCGCTGCTGATTCGGCCGCTGTCTGCGTTTTCACCCCAACGCCTACTTCGACCCGCCGCGAGATCGACGCGCGCTCCCACCTGCCATCGCCTTGAAAGTCTCTCGTCGCAGCTTCAAATCGCGGAACGATCCCCTCTCCCCTAGTGGGAGAGGGGTGGCCGAAGGCCGGGGTGAGGGTCGTCGGCCGCCACCAGAGGCTTATCCTCTTTGCGCCCGCATGACAAACAACAGAGCCGCGATATTCGCGGCTCTGCTAACTACAACCTACACCTTACAACCTACGTGTCTCGCTCCATCCGATAGAACTCGATCACGTCACCTTCTTCGAAGCTGTCGAAGCCGTCGATCTGGATGCCGCACTCGAAGTTCGTCGCCACTTCCCGGACGTCTTCCTGGAAACGCTTCAGCGTCGAAAGCTTGCCTTCGCCGATCTGCGCCCCGTTGCGCTGCACGCGCGCCGTGTCGCTGCGAGCGATCACGCCGTCGCGGACGAAGGCGCCGGCGATCGAGTTGCGGCGCGCGACGCGGAAGACCTTGCGCACTTCGGCGTGCGCCGTGATCACTTCCTTGAACGTCGGCTCCAGCATCCCCTTGAGCGCCTTATCGACGTCCTCGATGATGTTGTAGATCACGTTGTAGTGGCGGATGTCCACCTTCTCGGCCGCGGCGATGCGCTCGGCGCCGCCCTCCAGCCCGGCGTTGAAGGCGATGATGATCCCCTTCGACGCGATCGCCAGCATGACGTCCGACTCCGTCACCGAGCCTGAGCCGGTGTGGATGATCTTCACCTTCACCTGCTCGTTCGTCAGGCGCTCGAGCGATGTGCGGATCGGCTCGATCGAGCCCTGCACATCCGTCTTCAGGATGATGTTCAGTTCTTTGAGCTTGCCAGCGCTGATCTCGCCGAACAGCGTGTCGAGTGTCACGCGCTGCTGCGCGTGCAGCGCGTCGGCCTCGCGCTCGCGCGTCCGCTGGATCACCGTCGTACGCGCCGTCTTGTCGTCGGGGACGACCTGCAACGTCTCGCCGGCCTTCGGCACCGACTGCAGGCCGAGGATCTCCGCCGGCTCCGACGGCCCCGCCTTCTTGATCCGCTTGCCGACTTCGTTGAGCATCGCCTTGACGCGGCCCATCGTCTCGCCGACGACGACGTAGTCGCCAACATGTAGCGTGCCCGTCTTGACGAGCACGGTCGCCAGCGGCCCGCGCTCTTTGCTCAGCTCCGCCTCAACGACGATGCCGATCGCCGGCCGATCCGGATTCGCCTTCAGGTCGAGCACCTCGGCGACGACGAGAATGTTGCTCAGCAGATCGTCGAGCCCCATCTTCGTGCGCGCCGACACCTGCACCATCGGCGTGTCGCCGCCCCACTCCTCCACCGTCACGCCGTTGTCGGAGAGTTCCTTCTTCACGCGGTCGGGGTTAGCGTCTTCGAGATCGATCTTGTTCAGCGCGACGACGATCGGCACGCCGGCCGCCTTCGCGTGGTCGATCGCTTCCTTCGTCTGCGGCATGACGCCGTCATCCGCCGCAACGACGAGCACCGCCACGTCCGTCACCTGCGCGCCGCGCGCCCGCATGGCGGTGAACGCCTCGTGACCCGGCGTGTCGAGGAATGTCACATCGTGGTTGTCGATGTGCACCTGGTAGGCGCCGATGTGCTGCGTGATGCCGCCGTGCTCGCCGGCCTGCACCTTCGTCTGCCGGATCGCGTCGAGCAGGCTCGTCTTGCCATGGTCGACGTGCCCCATGATCGTCACGACCGGCGGCCGCGGCTGCAGCTTCGTCTCGTCTTCCTCGATCACCGTCGATGTCGAGACGCGCTCGATGGCGACTTCCGCTTGCTCTTGCTGATGCGCCTCGATCGCCTCGAACCCCATGTCCGTGGCGACGATCGCCGCTGTATCGA
Organism: Dehalococcoidia bacterium; assembly: GCA_038211505.1. Taxonomy (GTDB): domain Bacteria; phylum Chloroflexota; class Dehalococcoidia; order DSTF01; family JACRBR01; genus JBBQVO01. Next base: position 26,114 of record JBBQVO010000014.1, read on the forward strand.
AGTCGATCACCTGGTTGATCGCGGCCATGACGCCGTTCTTCATCAACTCCTTGATCACCTCGACGGGCGAGACGGTCATCAAGTCGGCCAGCTCCTTGACGGAGAGGACGCGCGGGATCTCGACCTGTTTCGCCGGCGCGGGCGGTGGCGCTTCTGTTGTCGTGTCTGTCGTCATAGTCTCCTGTACGGACGCGGCTCTCGCGCCTCATGCCTGGGCGTGACCGCCCCGTCTACTCGCCGCGCGGAAGCGCCGCGGCGTGCGCCTTCAACTGCTCCAGATCCTCCGCCGGCACGGTCACTTTGAGCGCGCGCGCCAGCCGATCCTTCTTCAACGCATCATCCCAGCACGCGGCCGATTCGTGGACGTAGGCGCCGCGGCCGTTCTTCTTGCCCGTCGCGTCCAGCTCGACGCGGCCTTCCGGCGTCCGCACGACGCGCACGAGTCCGCGCTTCGCTTCCGTGCTGCGGCAGGCGATGCACGTCCGCTGCGGCACATGCTTCGGACGCATGCCGCGCTGCGTACTCGTCATCTTAACGGATCAGGTCGGCGTACTCGCTGTCTTCATCATCTTCCTCGTCCGGAAGGATGACGCGCCGAGCGCCGCCGGTCTTCTTCGACTTCTTGATCGCCGCCAACCGCGCCGCCTCTTCCTCTTCGCGACGTCGACCCGTCGGCGGGCCGCTGCCCTTCTTCCGCTCCGGCGGCTTCAGCGACTCCAGCGGCTGCCGCACCAACTCCTCCGCGAAGCGAATCGTCGGCCGACCCGGCACAGCCGGCGCGGATGGTGCAACAGGCGCCACCGGCTCGGCGACCGTCGCGGCCGGTGCCAGCGGCTCTTCGACCGGCGCGATCTCGCCACGCTCTTCGCGATCGGCATACTCGAGCGCGATCTCTTCTTCCGGCGTCAGCGCCCGTGTCGCCGATGCGGCGCGCGCCTCGTCGGCCACCGCCGCCGCCAGCGCGCGCGATCGTGCGAGCGCTTCTTCGCGCACCGCCGCCGCTGCCTGCTCCGGCGTGATGCCCTTCGCCGCCAGCTCTTCTTCGTACGCCGTCTGACTCTTGATGTCGATGCGCCAGCCGGTCAGCTTCGCCGCCAGCCGCGCGTTCTGGCCTTCTTTGCCGATCGCCAGCGACAGCTGCCGATCCGGCACGACGACCTCGGCGGTGTTCTCCGTATCGTGGTTGCGCACCCAGACGACCTGCGCCGGACTGAGCGCGTTCGCGACAAACCGCGACGGCTCCGGATCCCACTGCACCACGTCGATGCGCTCGCCGTTGAGTTCGTTGACGACGTTCTGGATGCGGATGCCGCGCATGCCGACGCAGGCGCCGACCGGATCGACACCCTCCTGCCGCGACCACACCGCTACCTTCGATCGATACCCCGCCTCGCGCGCGATCGACTTGATCTCGACGATGCCGCGGAAGATCTCCGGCACCTCCAGCTCGAACAGCCGGCGCAGCAGATCCTTGTGCGTGCGCGACACGACGACCTGCGGCCCCTTCGCCGCCTTGAACACTTCGAGCAGCATCACCTTGATCCGCTGCCCCGTGCGATAGTGCTCCGTCCGCGCCTGCTCCGGCGGCGGCAGCACCGCCTCCGTCTTGCCGAGATCGACGATCACGTTGCGGCCTTCGAGCCGCTGCACAACGCCGGAAACGATCTCGCCTTCTTTGCCGGCGAACTCCTCGTACACCACCTCGCGCTCCGCCTCGCGCAAGCGCTGCAGCACCACCTGCTTCGCCGTCTGCGCCGCGATGCGTCCCGCGTTCGCCGGCTGCGCATCGAACGACACGATGTCGCCGAGCTGCGCGTCCGGCTTGAACTGCCGCGCTTCCGCCGGCGTCATCTCGATCTTGTCGTCTTCCACTTCTTCAACGACCGTCTTCGTCGTGTAGACGTGGATGCCGCCGTCCTCGCCGTTGATCTTCACGACGACGTTCGACTGCGCGAGATTATCCTTCTTATAGGCCGATGCGAGCGCCTGCTCGACCGCCTCCAGCACGACCTCTTTCGAGAGATTCTTCTCCGCCGCAAGCGCCGTAATCGCCGTGATGAATTCGTTTTTCATGCGCCTTCTGACCCCTGAATGAAGAACCCCTGAACGAACAAAAAAGCCGGCTCACGCCGACTCCCAAAGAAAATCTCCAGAGTTCCCCCCCAGTATAAGCCCGAACCCCCACCCCTCACAAGCAATCCCATACTCGACGGGAGCGTAACCACAGATTTCACAGATTCCACAGATTGGGTTTGGATAGATGTCCAGTGCCGCACGCCCCGTCGCGCTCGCCGCGTCATCACACCGCCGCTGCCCGCACGTGGCACGGCCGCCCCGGCCGTGCGCCCGCGTACATGCCTACGACCTAGGCCAGCCGCCCCGGGTGTCCCGCCCGACGGACCCCACAGCGATCGTTCATCCGCGACCATCGATCGCGCATTCGGCACCTCATTACCGTTATGTCGCGCGATTCGAATCTGCATCGGTACCCGTTTTGTAACTTCGCTTTTGGTCGATGGCCCGCGCTACCGCAGCGGCGACCCCTGACCTCCCTCTCTCCACGCTATCGCGAGGGGGGTCGATTCGCCATTTCGCGCGCTGCATGACGACGTCTCTGCCGGTTGCGCGCAGCAGCTCCGCGCGTTCGACAAGTGCAGTCATCCCGATCGCTCGCCCCGTCGCCAACGCGGCGTCGAGCAGGCGCCCCGCCTGATCGGCGTCCGCTCCGAACCGACGCCCGAGCAACATCCTTGCGTACTCGAATTGCGTATGGGCCACCCACGGGTGGGCGGCCATCCGATCATTCATGGCGATCGCCTGCTTGAAGTGTCGCTCGGCGTTATCCCAAAGCGACAGCACGGTTGCTAGCTGGCCGAGATTGCGCGCCGCCGAACCGGCGCACACGACGACGTCATCTAACACAAGATTCAACTCGGCGTACGGCAGCATCAGCGCGTACAGTGTCCTCGCGCGCGCTACATCCTCGAGGTCGGAGCACACCTCCGAGAGGAGTGACATCGCGACGATCCAGAACTGATCGCGCGGAATGTCCTCGAAGTCGCGCGCCGCGATCCGGTCAAATTGGATTCGGGCAGCGTCGACGCGGCCCGCCGCAAGATGTACCTGCGCCAACGCGACCTGGTACGCCGGCGTCGCTGGAAACTGCTCGGCCAGCGACGTGACCATCGTATCCAGCTCCGACAGCCGTCCTTGCTGCCGCCGCAACTCGTAGATCTGGTTCGCGAAGTCGCCGAACGCCCAGCCCAGTCCTCTCCTCTGACCGGCGGCAAGCGCTTCGCCGATGAGTGTTTCCGCTGCGGAGAAATCCCCGCCAAACGTGGCGCGCATGCCTCGGTAGGCGAGCGCGTACCACTCGTTCGGCGGCCGAGCCTGCGCGGCAAGCGGCGCGATGCACTGAAATTCCGCGTCGACGTCGTCGATGCGTCCCAGCTCCAGAAGAGCGTTCAGGCGTCCGCATCGTCCCTCGAGTTCCGCCTCAGAGTTTCGTTCCGCGACTGCTAGCGACACCATGCTGGCCGAGGTGGCGAGGCGTTCTTCTGTATGTGCCGGTCCCCAGAGCGCCGCCCGTAACGCGCCGTAGGACAGCAGTCGGAGCGACGGATCTTGCAGACGTTCGGCCATGGCCAGCGCGGCGCGTGCATCGGCAATCCGAGGTTCCTGGGCTGACGGCTCGACGAACGCGCTGTGATAGACGGCCGATACCGTAAGCCGGCAGAGTACGCGCACGCGCAGATCGCTGTCCGCCGCACCCAGGCGTTCGAGCGCGTCCCGAAGCAATGCAAGCGACTCCGTGCTCGTTTCGCGATCCCCGTTTGCCGAGGCTCGTCCGACCGCCGTCGCGAATCCGATCGCGGCCCGCGCCTGCACCAGTGGCGTTGTGAGATTCCGCGCGGACGCAGCCGCTCGCCGAAAGCTCTCCAACGCGGCGCTCTGGTCGCCAGACTCGTCCTGGCTGCCGCCGATCGCAATCAACAGCTCGGCGACTTGCTCCTCGTCCGCAACGACATCCGTGTCGAGTAGCTTGAGAGCGTTCTGGTACTGCACCGCGGCATCCTCAAACGCGAACGACCGCATGGCGCGATCGCCCGCCCGCGTCGCGTAGGCGATCGCCTTGCCCCGGTCGCCGGCAGATGCGGCCGCGCAGAAATGATGCGCGAGTTCGGCGACGTGTTCGTCGTGCTCCTCGCCGTACAGGTGTTCGAGCGCGTCACCTATACGCCGGTGAAGGAGGGCCTTCCGCGCACCGCTGAGACGTCCGTAGAGCGTCTCGCGCACGAGTGCGTGCGCAAAATCGTACGCATCAAGCGCCTCGTCCTGGTCTTCGCGAATCAACTGCGCGTCCAACGCTTCGTCGAGCGCGTCCAGAAGCACGCCTTCTTGCTCGCCGGCAATCGTGGCAAGTTCGATCCATGAACATCCGGCCGTCATCGCGGACATGAGGGTCAGTGTCCGCTGGCACCGATTGCTAAGCCGCGCAATGCGCCTGCCGATCACGTCGCGGATGCCTTCCGGGACGAACGGACGCGCTGCCGCGGCGTCGCGTCTCGTCCACTGCCCGTTCTCATCGTAAAGCACGCCTTCTTCGTGCATGTGGGCCAGCATCTCGCGAACGAAGAACGGGTTCCCTCCGGTTTGACGCCGCATATCTGCTGCGAAAGCTTCTGACGCGGCTCCGTTCTGGTCAGGGGATGAAGCATCAATCATCTCGCGAATGTCGGCAGAGTTGAGGCCACGAAGCGAAATGCGTTCGTAGCGCTCCATACGTCGAAGCGTGGAGATGACGGTGCCGAGCGGATGCGCGTCCTCAACCTCGTGATCCCGATAGGCGCCGAGGATCAGCATGCGCGCATCGCCGATGCTCTCGCTCACGTGCTGAAGCAGCAACATCGATGTCCGATCGGCCCAGTGGAGATCGTCGAGGAAGAGCAATAGCGGCGCGCGGCTCGCCGCTGTCCGCAAGAAGTTGGTGATCGCTTCAAACAAGCGCAGGCGCTGTCCTTCAACCTCGACGGAGGTCGACGCGGCAACTCCCCCCAGACGACTGTCGAGACCCGGGAAGAACGACGCCAACACGCCGGGATCCGAGGACGTGTGATCATGCAGCTCGTCGTCACTCAGCGCTTCGGCATACGGACGAAGCGCCTCGATAAACGGTCGGAACGGAACAGCGCCATCGCTCTCCACGCAGCGACCACGCAGCACGCACGCCATCTTCGAACCATCCGCGTCTGTGAACTCTCTCGCGAGCCGTGTCTTACCGACGCCGGCCTCTCCGGCGATCATCACAAGCCGGAACTTGCCGAGCGCGGCCGCGGCTGCGGCGGCTCGCAATTTCGCGAGTTCCGGTTCGCGGCCGACAAAGCGCGACCATCTCGCCGTCTCAACGTCGTTCAGCGCGAGCGAGGACGCTTCCTGCGGCAGTTCGATCTTGTATCCGACGCCGGGGACGCTGGTGATCGAGCCGCTCAGCTCCGCCCCGAGCTTTCGCTTCGTGCGGTTGACGAGACGATGGAGCATCCCGTACCCGAACTTACCCGCGCCCCAGATCGCCGCGCCCAACTCATCGCGCATGTAGAAGCTGCCATATCGCGAGCACAGGAGCGACAACAAGACGAACTCCTGAGCAGACAACGCGACATCCAGCCGCCGCTCACGGAGCCAGACGAAATGCGTTCCTGGGTCGCAGCGAATCGGCGGTTTCATGGGTAGCGCGCCCCCTTCGTCGGCCCGCGGTGCTCGATGACATACGGGTGCGCAATTGTCTCGCACCCGCAGAAGCAAATCAACCTTTCAAGCGAGATGTTTTGTACGCGAAATGTACGCGCCCCGGTAGCGCAGCGCACGAGGTTCCGTCGTACCGTAGTCCCTGTACCACCCATCCCATCCATCCGCCGCTCGGTTCGAGCGCATAAGGGGGCAGCATGAAGCAGCTATTGGCATTGATGATGGTCGGCGCGGGCGCGATGCTCGTCACGGCGATGTTCGTCGCCACGCCAGCCGTTCACGCGGCGACGATCTCCGTCACAACGACGGCCGACGAGCTCAACACGGACGGCGATTGCTCCCTGCGCGAGGCAATCCAGGCCGCGAATACCGATACGGCTGTCGATGCCTGCAACGCCGGCAATGGCGCCGATACGATTGCCTTGCCTGCCGGCACGTACACATTGGGCATCCCCGGCGCCGGCGAAGACGCCAACGCGACGGGCGATCTCGACATCACCGGCGACCTCACGATCACCGGCGCCGGCGCCGCCACGACGATCATCGAAGGATGTCACGAAGGCCTCGTGATCACCTTGGCGCCCGCGCCGGCCACGGGCTCGCCATGCGTCGGCATCGACCGTGTGTTCGACATGCTCGGCGTCGCAAAAAACGTGAGTCTGTCCGGCGTGACCGTTCGGAATGGGACCACGCCGCCCTCGCCAACCGCCGAGGCCGGCGGTGGCATCAGAAATCGATCCGCGCTGACCATCGCGGGGGCAACCGTCACGAACAACGCGTCACCGTCGAGCGATGGCGGCGGCATCTTCAACGGGGGCCGCCTAACTATCACCAACGGCGCTGTCACGGGTAACGCGGCTGGGTATGGCAGCGGCGGTGGGATCCAAGACCGGGGCACTTCGGTGGACATCACCGATAGCGTCGTCGATGGAAACAGCGCCACCGGCCACGGAGGCGGCGTCGACTCGCAATCGGGCGGCGCGCTTACGATAGTCCGCAGCAGCATCAGCGCCAATACGAGCACCGGCGGCGGCGACGGCGGCGGCATATTTTCGGGCGCGGGACTCACACTCACTGATAGCACGGTTGGTGACAATTCGGGTGCCTACGGAGGCGGCGGCATCTACAACGGTACGACCTCGCAGGCCACGATCACCAACAGTACGATCAGCGGTAACTCCACTTTTGGCGGCGGCGGCGGCGGCGGCGCCATCGTCAATCAGGGTGGGCTGAGCATCAACAACAGCACAATAGCCGGGAA